>DAITPE010000132.1:0-11364 GCA_036833775.1 Pyrinomonadaceae bacterium
ATTACAAATCTTTTCCGCCGAAAAACGAGAAGCGGTCGTAAATTTACGACCGCTTCTCGCACAAATCTGCGAAACTTGGAGTCTTTCAACTGCCGAAAAAAGTCTTTTGACACCGAACGGTTTTCCTTTGGAATTTGCTTTTGCAACAAATTCCGAAGACATTTGCGTAACGGCTGAGATCGGCAATTCGGCTTGGTCGCATTTTGAAAAAAGACAATTTATCGATTCGATCTGCAATGATTCCGACATTTGGAATGACGCTTTGATGAAGGAATTAATAAATCAAACGAATCAGCGTTTCGGACTTTGGTTGAGCATTCGGCAAGCGGATTTTTCGCGCAGATTCAAGATTTATCAAGAAGTTACGAATCATTCCGCGAAGGAATTTTTAGCAAAACTTCGTTTTCAAATCGGCGGCGATTGGAAAGACGAAATGCTCGATCCGCGTCTTTACGGAATCGTGCCGCAAAATAATGAAATCAAAGAATTTTACTGCAAAATTATTCAGCCTGATTTCCAAATTTTGCACAAACTTTTCGCTGCCGCCGGAAAAGCGAAAATGCTTCCGTTCGTCGTTAATTATTTGGCTTTTTTAGCCGACGAAGAATCGAAAAAATTATTGAAACGCTTGCGGCTCGGCGTTAGTTTTCAAATTTCTCCGAACGATTCGCCCGAATTGACGCTCTTTGCACATTCCGCACAGCTTTTTTCCGACAATCTCAAAGCGCGAAAAAAAATCCTCGAAATTGCGCGTCAATTCGATGTAGAAATGCGTTTCTACGAACGTGCGTCGTCGCAAATTAACGAAAGTTTTCCTGCCGAATTAGTTCACGGAATGATCGGAATCAAGATAAAAGAATCTGAATTCGATTGCATTATCGGTGTTGAGCCTTTTTCCGTTAA
The DNA here is from genome assembly GCA_036833775.1 of Pyrinomonadaceae bacterium. Taxonomy (GTDB): domain Bacteria; phylum Acidobacteriota; class Blastocatellia; order Pyrinomonadales; family Pyrinomonadaceae; genus JAJQRF01. Next base: position 904 of record DAITPE010000132.1, read on the forward strand.
ATCAAATGAATCAGCAAACCGTCGCGCAGTTTCGGCTCGAACCAAGTCGATTTCGGCGGCATAATTTGGTCTTCGTCGGACACTTGAAGCAGTTGTTCAACGGTTGTCGGAAACATCGAAAAAGCGATTTTCCACGCGCCCGAATCGACCAGTTTTTCGAGTTCCTGCGTTCCGCGAATACCGCCGACAAAATCGATTCGTTTGTCTGTCCGCACGTCTTCGATTCCTAAGATCGGCTTCAAAATAAAACTTTCAAGTCGGCTCACATCTAAAGATTCGATCACAGGCGGAGCAACAAAATAAGCGATATTAAAAATTAATTTGTGCCATTTTCCTTCCGTGTAAACGCAGATTTCGCCCGGATTTTCAGGCGTTGCGCTATCGGTTTCGACGACATTGAAGCCGTTTTCGGAAACTTTCTGGAGAAATTCTTCTGTACTCAAACCGTTCAAATCCTTGACGACGCGGTTATACGCCAAAATCTTTAATTGTTCGGCAGGGAAAAGTGCGGCGATAACGAAATTGTATTCGGCTTCCGCGATTTCGACTTCGGGCGCGAGACAAACCGCGCTTTCGTTGACGTTTTCCAACGCTTCGTTTCGCAAAAAAGCTCTGGCGCGCGAGCTGGAAGCGGCACGGTGATGACCGTCGGCAATGTAAATTGCGGGAACTTTTTCAAACGCCGAAATGAGCGAATCGGTCGCGGAAATTTTCCAGATCGTGTTGACGATCAGATTTTTATTCACATCTTCGGCTTCAAAATCGTAAAGCGGTTCTTCGTTCATCGCCGCTTCGACCAGCGCGTTTATTTCGTCTGTTCCGCGATAGCAAAGAAAGATCAAACCCGTCTGCGCTTCGAGTTCGATCATATGTTTGGTGCGGTCGTTTTCTTTGTCGGGACGAGTTTTTTCGTGCTTTTTGATTAAGTTATTGTCGTATTCATCGATCGAACAGCAAGCGACGACGCTCGTTTGAATCTGTTCGCCCATCTGCAAACGGTAAACGTAAAGACACGCTTCGTCTTCGAGTTCCAAAACGCCGTCCGCTTGAAGCTTCTCGAAATTTGCCTTTGCCGTCGCGTAAACTTCGTCCGCATAATGGTCAACTTCGTCGGGCAAATCGATTTCCGAACGCGAAACGTGCAGAAAACTGAGCGGATTTTTTTTGGCAATTTCACGCGCTTCCTGCGTGTTCAAAACGTCATACGGAACGCTCGAAACTTGTTTGGCAAGCATTTCCTGCGGACGCAGAGCGCGAAAAGGTTTAATCTTGGACACTTAAATCTTTCTCCTCGAATTTGTCTGTTTTCTTGTCTTTCGTTGAAGATTTCGGATTCATCGGCGGTTTCGTGTTGGCGGGTTCGTTCATTTGTTTGCGCATTTGTTCTTGCACGTCTTTCAAATAAACGTCGAGCGCGATCTTCCACGAACCGTCTTCTTTGACGAACGGAACGCTCGAATAAATTCCGCTCTCAGTATTTTTTATATCCAGAGTGGCTTTATCGCCCGCGATTTGTTCGTTGCGCATTTCGGGAACTTCTTCAAACGGCATACTCGCATCGCGCTGTAAAAGTTCGTCAACCGTCGTGTTTTGCTGCTTTGCGCTTTCTTCGAGCAGAGCCATCGTGCCTTTTGAAATCAAAGCTTTGATCGTTGCCGCGTCGTTCGTTTTCGCGGCTTCGTTCAAAGCGTTCATCACTTCGGTCGGACTTTTCGCAACGACGACTTTCGTTTCTGCCGGCTGTGACGAATTAGTTGCCGCATTTGTCGGATTTGCCGCGTTTGCCGTTGTCGTGTTTGCCGTCTGATTCGCGGGTTGCGACGAACTGCAAGCCGTTAAAAATAATGCCGAAATTAAAAATGTAAAAATGTAGATTTTCATAAATTGCCCCTTGAAAATTGGTATTTAGTATTTAGTATTTGGTCTTTGGTTTTTAGAAAAATCCCAAATCCGCAATCCCAAATCCCAAATCCTACTGAATTCTTCCCTGATTAAAAACGTCGTTTTGTTTTTGTTCGATCTCTTGGATCATTTGGTTGGCGTAGCCTTTTTTGTCGATGCGCCAATTGCCGTCTTCTTTGACGAACGGAACGGTTTCCCACGAACCGAACGAATTTTCCACTTCGAGCGTCGCTTTATCGCCTTCGACCTTTTCGTTGCGGAATTTGACCGTTTTTTGGTCGGGTTTGAACAGCGTTTCGCGTTTGACCACGTCGTCGAGCGTCACGCCTTGCGATTTCGCTTCCTGTTCGTGCATTTTAATCGTTTCCGCCGAAAGCAGTAATTTCATCGTCGTCGTGTCTTTTTCTTTAATGGCTTTCGTATAAGCCTTATAAGTTTCGGTCGGCGTTGCCGGACGCGACGGCGCACACACGAGCGAAAGCAAAAAAATCGTAAAAATAATTAGTCCTGTTAAAAAACGCATTTTTGAATAAACCTTTATTAAATCGTTATACTTAAAAGGTTAAAGTATAACTCAAAACGAGGAACGCAAAAAAGACTATGGAACGAAAAAAGCTCGATGAAACGGAAATAACGGCACGTTTGCAGGGAATCGAAGGCTGGAAAGCGGAAAACGATATTCTCTCGAAACGCTTCGAATTCAAAAACTTTGCCGAAAGTTTGGAATTCGTTAATCGTGTCGGCGAAATCGCGGAAAAACACGATCATCATCCCGACATTTACTTCGGCTGGGGCTACGCGGAAATAAACTTAACCACGCACGACCGCAATGGCATCACCGATTTCGATTTTGCCGTCGCCAATGAAATCGAAAGTTTATAAATTCAGCGAGCGTTTAGGCGGATGAAGCCGCCAAAAAACAAGCTGAAGCTGCCGAAAAACAGGCTGAAGCCATAAAAATTAAGGCTGAGGCTGTAAAAATTAAGGCTGAGGCTATCGAAAGACAGGCTATAGGCTCTAAATTTAAGGCTATAGGCTCTAAATTTAAGGCTATAGCCCTTAAAATTAAGGCTGTAGGCTATAAAAATTAAGGCTATAGGCTTTGAATTTAAGGGTATGGGCTTTGAATTTAAGGCTATAGGCTCAAAAAATAAGGCTACAGGCTTATAATTCAAAGCCTACGGCTATAAAAATTAAGGCTATAGCCTTAATTTTAACGGCTGATTGCACCAACAAACAAAAAAACTCCCACAATTGCAGGAGGTTTGCTGAAATTTAATTGCGTCAACAGTCGTATTCAGCTTTGCCGAACATAAGTTTCTTCCGTATTCGGATGATAATAACCGTCAATCTTCAAACTTTAGATTGCAATTTCAGCGGCGAATTTCGGCTTTCGGCAAAAAGTCGGATTTGAGACGTTTTCGCCTGATTGTGTGAAGGCTTTTCGTCGGATAAAGTGAATAGTTATGAATAAAAATCGAGAGTTTCTGCAAAATTTATACGATGCCTTCAACCGCCGCGAGATCGAAACGATCATCACAAAAATGCACCCGAACGTAAAATGGGCAAACGGCTTGGAAGGCGGTTTCGTTCACGGACGCGACGCGGTGCGCGAATATTGGACGAATCAATTCAAAGCGATCCAACCCGAACTCGAAACCTTAAATTTCGAAACGGACGAAGAGGAGCGAAACATCGTCACCGTCCATCAAATCGTCAAAGATTTAGACGGCAAAGTGCTTGCCGATATGACCGTTAATCAAATTTTCACCATTGAAGACGGTTTAATTATTCTCTACGAAATCGGCGAAACCGAGACGATCAGCGAGATGATTCAAAGGAACAAAACTGCTAGCGAGTAGTTTGAACTTTAACTATATATTCTTATTTGTATTTGTCTTTTGGGTTAATTTTTCAACGAATTTCGGATAAAATGAAAAACGTCTCAAAAATGACCTTTTTTGAACTTTAGATTACGAAAACAAAGGTTCAATTATGCGTATTCCGTTTTTTTTCGTCGGTTTGTTCATTTCGATTGCTGTTTGCGGCTTTAATGCATCAGCTCAAGAGTGCGGCGTAGGCTTCGCACAATTTTCTATTTCAAATGCTCTTGGCAAACGCATATCCAATTCAACAATCGAAATTATTGGCAGCCTTCCTTATGATAGTGACGATCCGGCTGGGCTTATTAAAGTCAGAAAAGAGGAGCAATGGTTAAAATACCTCGAAACCCGTCAAGGTTTGCCAGCATACATCATCCCGCCTAAATTTCTTAAAGATGTGCTAGACCAAAAGTTGGAACTAAGCAATAAAACGGACGATTGCGGCAACCCATGGAAGCAACAAGCAGGCATTAAAAATATCAAAACGATCAATTATTTTTTTGTAAATAAAAAAGAAAAGAATTTTGGCTATTGCACAGGGGAAACGAGAAGAACTCCCTACATCCTGAAAATTTCCGCTAAAGGTTATGCTGATTCATACTTTGTTGGCGGGTTTCTCGGTGGATGTAGTCGGCGTTACGACTTCGTATTGAATAATAGAAATCGGCGGAAAATTAAAAAACGTCTCAAAACGCCCGCTTTGAAAAAGTCAAAATCATTAAAATTAAAACAGTAAGACAATTTCCCGCAAAGGCGCAAAGAATTTGTTTTCTTAGTGCAGCTTTACGCCTTTGCGAAAAAATATCCTTTTTTTTCCCTAAATAACATCAACAATCGAATTCAGCGTTGCCGAAGGTCGCATTGCGGCGTAGGTTTTATCGGTGTTCGGATGATAATAACCGTCAATTTCCTGCGGTTTGCCTTGGGCGGCAATCAGTTCTTCGTTGATCTTTGTTTCATTTTCCTGCATCGCTTTCGCGACAGGCGCGAATTTTGCGGACATTTCCGCGTCCGCCGTTTGATTTGCGAGAGCTTCCGCCCAATACATCGCCAAGTAAAAATGCGAACCGCGATTGTCAATTCCGCCTACTTTTCGCGCCGGGGATTTGTCGGTTTCTAAGAATTTCGCGTTCGCTTCGTCGAGCGCATCGGCTAAGATTTGGGCTTTCGGATTGTTTTGCGTGTTTGCCAAGTGTTCAAAACTCGCTTGTAGCGCGAGAAATTCGCCGAGCGAATCCCAACGCAAATAACCTTCGTCCAAAAATTGTTCGATGTGTTTCGGCGCACTGCCGCCTGCGCCGGTTTCAAACAAACCGCCGCCGTTCATCAAGGGAACGATCGAAAGCATTTTTGCCGAAGTTCCGAGTTCGAGAATCGGAAACATATCGGTCAGATAATCGCGCAAAACATTGCCCGAAACCGAGATTGTATCTTTACCTTCACGCGCACGTTTCAAGGTTTCGAGCATCGCGTCCTTCACGTCCATAATGAGAATATCGAGACCGTTTGTGTCGTGATCTTGCAGATATCTTTCGACCTTTTTAATGATTTGCGAATCGTGTGCGCGGTCTTTGTCGAGCCAGAAAATCGCGGGCGTATCGGAAAGTCGCGAACGATTGACCGCGAGTTTCACCCAATCCTGAATCGGCGCATCTTTCGTCTGACAAGCGCGGAAAATGTCGCCTTTTTGAACTTTTTGTTCCAACAAAACATTGCCGTTTTCGTCTTCAACCTTGACCGTTCCGTCTGCGGAAACTTGAAAAGTTTTGTCGTGCGAGCCGTATTCTTCCGCCTTTTGCGCCATCAAACCGACGTTTGGAACTGAGCCGAAAGTTTTCGGATCGATCGCGCCGTTTTGCTTCATATCTTGGACGATTGCATCGTAAAAGCCTGCGTAAGTGCGGTCGGGAATAATGCAAACGCTGTCTTCTTCCTTGCCGTCCGCATTCCACATTTTCCCGCCGCCGCGCACCAATGCCGCCATCGAAGCGTCAACGATCACGTCCGACGAAACGTGGAAATTCGTGATTCCTTTGTCAGAATTGACCATCGCGATTTTCGCGCTCGTTTCGATAGTTTTTTCAATGTCCGCTTTGATTTCCGCTTCCTGCGCGTGACCTGAAATTTTCTCGAAAAGCGTTGCCAAACCAAAATTCGGATTGATGTCTAATTCTTTGAAAGTATCGGCGTATTTTTCAAAAACGTCTTTGAAATAAGTTTCGACGATTGCGCCGAAAATGATCGGATCGGAAATCTTCATCATCGTCGCTTTCAAATGCGCCGAAAGCAAAACGTCTTTTTCCTTCGCTTCCGCAATCGCTTCTTTCACAAAAGATTTGAGCGCGGAAAGATTCATCACCGAAGAATCGATCACTTCGCCTGCTTTTAACGGCGCAAAATCCTTCAAAACTTTTTCCGTTCCGTCCGCGCCGTAAAAAACGATGCGGAATTTGCCGTCTGCTTCAACTGTCGTCGAATTTTCAGTTCCGTAAAAGTCGCCCGAATTCATATGCGCAATCGTGGTTTTAGAATCCGAAGCCCAAACGCCCATTCTATGCGGATTCGCTTTGGCATAATTTTTCACCGCTTTCGGCGCGCGTCGGTCGCTGTTTCCTTCTCTGAGAACAGGATTTACCGCGCTGCCCAATGCTTTCGCGTATTTTTTGTTGACCGCTTTTTCTTCGTCCGTTTTCGGCTCGGCAGGATAATTCGGCAAATTGTAGCCTTGTTTTTGCAATTCGGCAATCGCTTCCTCGAGCTGCGGAACTGACGCGGAAATGTTCGGCAATTTGATAATATTCGCTTCCGGTTTGGTCGCGAGTTCGCCGAGTTCGGCAAGCGCGTCGGGCGTTTTTTGTTCGTCGGTCAAATATTCGGGAAAGTTGGCTAAAATTCTTCCCGACAGCGAAATATCCGGCACTTCGATTTCAATATCGGCGGCTTTTGTAAAAGCCTTTAAGATCGGCAGAAAAGAATGCGTCGCCAGCATCGGCGCTTCGTCGGTTAAAGTGTAGTAAATTTTTGACATTTTTAATTAATCTGTTTTTTGAAATATTTTCGATCGCCGCAGCAAAGTTTTTTGTTGAAACAATTTACAGCGATCAATAATTACGCTATTTTAAGCCTCTTTGCGGCAAAACGTAAATTAACGAGCCGAAATATTTACTTTTTGTTGCTCAATTTTCAAAGATACTTCTAAATTTTCCATTCCGCATCGCTTTTATTTCATTGAAATTTGATTTTGTGATGCGTGATAATGAAGAAATGAACGATTTACAGAGATTCATAAATGCACAGGAAGGAGATTTTGAAGACGCGTTCAGAGAAATCAAAAACGGCAGAAAACAGAGTCATTGGATGTGGTATATTTTTCCGCAAATTGCAGGTTTAGGATTCAGTTCGACGTCGAGATTTTATGCGATCAAAGACATAAACGAAGCCGAAAATTATCTTGCGCATCCAACGCTCGGCAAGCGTTTGGTTGAAATTTCCGAAGTTTTATTGACGCTCGAAGGCAAGTCGGCGAATCAAATTTTCGGAAGTCCCGACGATATGAAACTCAAATCTTCAATGACGCTTTTTGGTGCGCTCGAAGATACGAATCCGGTTTTTCAAAAGGTTTTGGATAAATATTTCGACGGCGACCGCGACCGCCGAACGCTCGAATTGATCGGCAAAAGATAACTTTTTAGGTTCCCGCAAAACGCGTTCCGATAATTCCGACCGCAAGCTCAGCCCAAACCACAAAAAGCGTCAGTAAAACGACCGCGCAAATCGCGATTCTGTATGATGTTTTCGTGACGATTCGCAAGATCATCTCGCAAGTAAGTCCGGTTCCGAGCAGTAAAACGCCTGCCGCGATAAAATCGAAAAGCGACCAATTTACTTCATTCGTAAACCGCATCGCCGTGAAAGGAATCAATAATAAAAATCCGACAAATACGAAAATGCCGATCAGTCTTTTGTTTTGAAAACTCATATAAATTCTGTTTTTGATATAAAAGTTTAGAGAAAACTGCACGATTTTCTCTGTCTTAAAATCAAATTACATCAAACATTATTTATGTGTCAAGCACTTTACGTTATAAAGTAGAAATTATTTTCACCTTTTTGTGTAGATAAATACGGCTGTCTTTTCTTTTGTTTTCGAGTTTCGAGATAAGTTGTTAAAATTGAAAATCAACAAATCTAAAGGCTTTCAAATATTCAAAATGACCAAAAAATCGCTGATACTTTTCGTTTTTATTTTTCAAATCGTTTTCTTGCAGCAATTAACGGCGCAGGAAAAAAAGCTGACCATTCTTTATACGAACGATCTTCACGCGCATCTCGAACCGCATATCGTTCCTTGGGTTGACGAAAAACGAAAGGTCGGCGGTTTTGCGAACATTGCCGCGCTCGTCAAACGCGAAAAAGCCGCAAATCCGAACACGCTTTATTTTGACGCAGGCGATTTTTTCGCCGGACCTTACGTTAGTTCGCTGACGAAAGGCGAAGCCGTGATTGACGCGGCAAATTATCTCGGTTTGGACGCGGCTTGCGTCGGAAATCACGAATTCGATTACGGTTGGGAAAACGCGCTCACGCAATTTAAAAAGGCGAAATTTCCGCTTTTGAACGGCAATATTTTTATCAAAGGTACCGAAAATCTGCATTGGAACAAACCTTACATCATCAAAAATTTGAACGGAATCCGCGTCGGAATTATCGGTTTACACGAAAAATTCGCGTTTTACGACACGGTTTCGGCGGAAATGATCACAGGCGTTGAAACGCGCGACGAAGAAGTTTATCTGCGGAAATACGTCGAAGAATTAAAGCCGAAAACCGATCTGATCGTGTTGCTGATTCATCTCGGCATTCCCGGCACGCAATCTTCGCGCGGCGAAAAAGACGTGGTTCGCAATCATTCGCACGACATCGAACTGGCGAAAAAAGTTTCGGGAATCGACCTGATGATCACCGGACATCCGCACAGCGGCACGCCCGAACCGCTCATTTCAAACGGCACTTTGATCGTTTCGACCGATGCATACACGATCGAACTCGGCAAGCTCGAAATCGTTTACGACAAAAAAACGGACAAGATCACGAGCTACAAAAATCACCTGAATTACCTTTTCGACGACGAAGTCGCGGACGATCCGCAAATGGTCAAGATCATCAAAAAATGGAACGATAAACTAAAGGCGATCACCGAGGAAAAAGTGACGAAAATCCCGTCGCCGCTCACGCGTTCATACGGCGAAGAATCGACGATGGGCGATATGGTCGCCGATGCGATGCTCGATCATTTTCCCGCCTACGATTTCGCCGTTACGAACAGCGGCGGCTTGCGCCAAGACATCGACGCGGGCGACGTGACGGTCGGCGAACTCATTTCGACCTTTCCGTTTCCCAATACGATCGTCCAGCTCGAAATGAAAGGCAGCGATCTGCGGAAAATCTTTGAACACGGCGCAGGCTTGACCAACGGAATCTTGCAAGTTTCCAAAGGCATCGAAATGGCTTACGACGAAAGCAAACCGCTCGGAAACCGCGTCACGAAAATAAACATCAAAGGCGCGCCGCTCGACGACAACAAAACCTACAAAGTCTTGACCTCAAACTTTCTCGCCGACGGCGGCGACGGTTTTCTCGTCTTCAAACAAACGCTTTCCTACAAAAACACGGGCATACAAATCCTCGATTCGATGGTCAAATACCTGAAAAAATTCGACATTTACACACCGAAACTCGAAGGCAGAGTAAAAAATAAGTAATGTATGAGCAACATTTACAAACTCAAAAAAGGCGAAAATCACGGTATTTTCAATGAATTTGCATATTTTAACTGACAATTACAAATACTATGAATGATTTAAGGATAGAACATTTTAAGGCTCTTAAAGAGGAACATAGACAATATTTGTTTCAAGTTCAACAATTATGGACTTATAAACTTTCAACTTTAGGAATAATAATTGCCGCTGCTATTTTTAATGATAAAATTATCAACGTAGGAATTGAAACCAAAACCATTGTCGCCTTAGGTATATTTTCCTTACCGCTAATATGTTTTTTAATTGACTTAAAGACTTTAGAAGTAGGTCTTCATGTTAAGTTGATTTCCGAACACTTAAAAGAAAACTTCAAAGATGTGCCGGAAATTCAGGATTGGGATGATAACTTATGGTCTAAAAATAAATTCTCATTTGCCAGAACCTCGCTCACGATCATTTGTGCTTTAGGCGTAAGTTTTTCTACGTTACTTATTGCTTTTTTGTTTGTATATACAATTAAACCCGAATGGCTGATTTATATAACAATCGTTTCAATCATTTCTATATTGATAGTTGCAATAGTAAGCAAAAAGTATTTACCGAAATTAATGGAATCGAAAGAAGTAGAAATGTAAAGCCGTAGTTTCGATTGCGCTCCAGTTATTTTCCGAAAATCTTTCCGTTGATAGATAAATTGTTGGATAATTTGCCGATCGAAAACGGACAAAATATGATGTATCGCTTCCAAGCCGAACCTGAAGAACAACAGGAAATTCTCGAAAACTTTATGGATTATGTCGAATTAATGGAATTATAGAAAAAAATAATTTTTAGTCTCTTTCTTTTTTATTTATTATTACTTAGGTTCTGTTGACATTTCATCTGAGCCAAATCAATGAGCTGACCAGATGAAT
>DAITPE010000133.1:0-11327 GCA_036833775.1 Pyrinomonadaceae bacterium
CAATGATTCTCGGCGGTTATATTGCCGATTTTGCCAGACAAAAATCACGCGGCGGACGAATGTTTTACGGCGCAGTTTTGACGATAATTTCAGTTCCGTGTTGGTTAATCGCTCTGTTTACGAACGACGCGAATGTGGTCGTTGCCTGCGGTGCGATTTTGCTTTTTGTCGGTTTGGCTTGGCTTGGCGCGGCGGCGGCAGACACGACCGAAATCGCGGGCGTAAATCTGCGCGGAGTTGCAGTTGCTATTTATTTTTTTACGGTCAATATTTTTGCCTACATCATCGGCGCAAATTTGATCGCCTTGATCTCGGATTATTTGGGCGGCACGCAAAATCCGCAAATGCTTCGATATGCTTTGCTCGTTTGTCCGATAAGTTGTTTATTCGGAGGAATTGCATTGATTTTGGGTGGCAGAATTTTAGCTTCCGAACAAACTTAAACGATTTAATTTCCTTATACATTTTCAAAAAGACTTGCTGAAATGTTATGATTTTGGCAAGTCTTTTTAACTTTCAAATTAATCAAAAATTATGTCATTAATGCTTCAAGAAATTACGGAACAACCCGTGATTTTGGAACGCACGATCCAAGCCGAACGCGAAAAACTTAGCAAACTCGGTGATTTTTTACGCAAAAAGGAAATCGATTTCATCGTTCTCGCCGCACGCGGCAGTTCGGATAACGCTTGTCATTTCGGGCGTTACTTGTTGGAAGTCACGACCGGAATTCCCGTTTCGCTTTCCGCGCCGTCGGTTTTTACATTATATAAAGCAAAGCCGAATTTGAAACGCGCGCTCGTTGTCGGTGTTTCGCAATCGGGCGAAGGCGACGACATCAATGTCGTTTTAGAAAATGCGAAAGATTCGGGCGCGTTTACGCTTGCGATCACGAACGAAGCCGATTCAACGATGGCGAAAATCGCCGACGAAACTTTGTTAATTCATGCCGGACGCGAAAAATCTGTCGCCGCAACAAAAACTTACACGGGACAAATGCTCCATTTTTATTTGCTTGCTTCCCAACTTGCAAACGAAAAGATCGAATTTGAAAGAATTCCGAACTTTGCGGCTGAAGTTTTGCAACTCAAATCGAAGGTCGAAGAACTCGTCGAACGATATGTTTTTATGGAAAACTGCGTCGTCGTCGGGCGCGGGATGAATTACGGAAATTCTTACGAACTCGCTTTGAAATTGATGGAAACTTGTTACGTCGTCGCCGAAAGATTTTCGTCGGCAGACTTTTTTCACGGTCCGCTGGCGATTGTCGAACGCCGTTTTCCCGTGATAATGTTTGCGCCGAAAGGCGTGACGCGTCAAAGTAATCTCGATCTTTTGAAGCGTTTGCAAGAATTACACGCCGACAGTTTGGCAATTACAAATGACGAAAAAATTGCGAAATTGAGTTCGCGTTTTCTGGAAATGCCGAAAGACATCGACGAATTTTTATCCCCGATTCCGTTTATTATTCCCGCGCAACTTTTCGCCGCGCTTTTGTCGCAAGCAAAAGGAATTGATGCCGATGCGCCGCGTTCGCTTTCAAAAGTCACGAAAACATTATGATTTTCACCACAGAGACACAGAGACAAGGAGAATTTCTAATTTGTTTGAAAACAGTAACCAAACTATTTTTGTCAAATTATTTTTTTATTTTATTTCTCTGTATCTCTGCGTCTCTGTGGTTAAATTTTCCCGTCATGGCGCAAAACAAACCTTGCAAATTCGATGAAAAAACCTTGCAGTTTGTCGGTACGCCGCTCGAACAGGCGAAATGCTTGCTTCGACCAAACAAGATCGGCGGAAATCTCGGCAAAGAATTAAAGGAATTGCCCAAACCTTTGCCGAAATTAATCGGTGAAAAAGTTCAAATCAAAAAGGAAAAGTTAAGAAAATATCTCGAAAAACATAAAATCTCCGAAGAAAATCTCGGCGGAAATCTGGATGAACCGCTTGCGCTTGCCACGCTTCCAAACGGCGAAAAAATTCCTTCGCTTTACTTTATAATTCACGATACATCATCGCCGTATTTGAAGGACGAACCGTTTCCCGAAAATTTTAATACTGATAAATTATGGAAAGGCAACGATTTAAGCGTTTGGATTAAACAGCCTGTCGCGCATATTTTCGTTAATCGTTTGGGCGAATCTTTGACGACAACGCCTTTTAACGAAACTGTCCGCAAAGGATGGGGAACAAAGTTCGCCCGCGATTTTCAAAAAGCCGACGGAAAAGCCTTACAAATTCATATCGAACTCATTCAGCCGCGCCGACGTGATCCAAATAATTCTAATCCCAAAAACGATCTGACCGCGCCGTATCCCGGTTTTACCGAAAAACAATATGAAAGATTGGCTTTGCTTTACATCTGCGCTTCGATTCGGCGCGGAAATTGGTTGATTCCTGCGTATCATTCGGCGATCGATGCCGGAATTGTTGATGCGCACGACGATCCGCAAAATTTTGAACTCGAAAAATTTGCTTCACATTTAAAGAAATTAAGCGATAAATTGGATTAAATTGTAAAAATGCAAGCCGAAAACATTTCAAGATTAGATTGGATACTTTGGATTTCATTTTTGATCTTGGTTTTCTCTCTCGCGCTGATGCAGCCGTTTTTCTATTACGGAAATCTGCGATTTTCTTCAACCGATTTCATTTTCCCTTTTGTATTTATTCTGTTTATTGCTGCGATCTTGTTTCGCAGCCGACGTTTTCAATGGCATCCGGTTTATTGGTTTTTGTTATTTTACTTTCTTTGTTTGGTAAATTCCGCACTTTTTTCGATCAATCCGTTTCAAAGTTTCGTCAAGCTCGCAGGCGAATTTTATTTGCTCAGTTTAACGGTAATTACTTTCAATTTAGTTTCGACTTATGATAGATTGCAATTGTTTCTCAAAACTTGGCTTTATGGAACAACTTCGGCAGTTTTCATCGGTCTGATTTCGATTTTTCTATTTTATTTTCAGCGAGATAATTGGCTGTTAAATTACACGATCTCAATTTACGGCGCAGTTCCTGCCGGAAATTATCCGCGTTTGTCGTCAACATTCATTTCCGCAAGTATGTTTTGCAACTACTTGAATGTCAGCCTTTTATTCTTATTTGCCGCTAAACATTTAGGAGTAATTCGTAAAACTTTCTTCTATTTTTTGCTTTTCGGCTTAACGATCACCGCAATTTTTACGATTTCGTCCGGTTTAGGCGGAATCGTTTTAGCTTTTTCGATCTGGATTTGGATTTTATTGAAAGATAAAAATAATCGATTTGCGCGATCGAGTTTGTTTTTTGGAATTTCCTTATCGGCTGCTTTTTTCTTCATTAATTTTATTGCTTTGCAACCACATTCGACCGCGCCATACACTTTAAATTTATCAGGTTTCACATTTTATCCTTCCTCCAGATTGATGATCTGGACGGAAGTTTCAAAAACGATTGCAAATAATTTTATAAACGGTGTCGGTTTAGGGCAAGATGTTTGCCGAGTAATTTATGAAAACACTGACGGCTCGAAGGCTTATTTGACCGATGCACATAATATTTTTCTGAGTGTTTTTGCCCAAAACGGAATTTTCGGACTGATCGCTTTTTTAATGTTGTTGATTTATTTACTCAAATTTTCTTTTTCCCCGATAAATAATGGAAATAAAAGCGCATCGAATATTTTTTATTTAATAGCGACGGCTTTTCTTTGTTCGTTTGTTTATCAAGGCTTGACGGGTTCATTCGAGGATGCGCGGCATTTATGGGTTTTAGTCGGTTTTGTTCTTTCCGCAAAAAGCGTTCTGCAAACGACTTAGCTTGTTTTTACGGCATTTTTGGTGTATTGTTCCAATTTGCTTATCTAAGGAAAATTCCAACTTAATTTATCCCCCAAAATTCGGAGGTTACTTTGTCTAAATACTTTAAATTTACTGCCATTTTTGCAGTTTTGATCGCAATTTCCGCGTTCGTGTTTTTTATCGGAAAAAGTTTTAATGCGGCTGCCGAACATCCAACTTATTGGGTGACGATCGATGAAAATGAATTAAAACATCTTCAAACCGTCGCGCCGGAAAGTGGTTTGAATTTTAATTTTTCGATCGGTCAAAAACGCGAAAATTTGGCGATAATTCAAGCTGATGAATTGCAATTGCTCGATATTTCGAGATTGATGCACCAGGAATATCACAAATGTTCGGGCTTTATGTCGTTTGAAAGATACGAAGATGCCGTGAATTCGATCGAAGAAACTTTGCGCGCGAATGCAAATTCGCAGGCGATCACTTATACGATCGACAATCAAACGAACGTCAATCCGATGCTTGCCGAAACGCAGGAAACGCAGATCAGACAAGTAATCATTGATTTAGCCGCCTTTCCGAATCGCCGTTACAATCAAACGAGCGGTATGAACTCGGCGGCTTGGATCAAAGACAAATGGACGGCGCTTGCCGCAGGCAGAAGCGATATTTCTGTTCAATATTTCACACATACTGCGAGCGTTTCCCCGCAGCCTTCCGTAATCATGACGGTTCAAGGCACGACCTTGCCGAACGAAGTTGTCGTTTTGGGCGCGCATCAGGATTCGATCAATTTGAGCGGACAAACTCTGAATGCTCCCGGCGCAGATGACGATGCTTCGGGCATTGCAACTTTGACCGAAACGATCCGCGTGATGGTCGCCAAAAATTTCCGTCCGCAACGCACCGTAAAATTTATGGCTTATTCCGCCGAGGAAGTCGGTTTGCGAGGTTCGGCTGACATTGCGGCAAATTATCAGACGAATTCGGTGAATGTCGTCGGCGTTATGCAGCTCGATATGACGAACTACAAAGGTTCGGCGGTTGACATCGTTTTGATCAATGATTTCACGAATGCGGCGCAAAACACCTTTGTTGCAAATTTGGTGACGACATATCAACCGACATTGACCGTTACGAATGATGCGGCAAACGGAAGATGCGGTTATGCTTGCTCCGATCACGCTTCGTGGTTCAATAAAGGTTTTGCCACTTCGATGCCGTTCGAAGCGCGTTTCGCTTCCGGCGTTTCCGAAGATAATCCTTATATTCACACGCTCAACGATACTTTGGATAAAAGCAACAACAACGCCAATCACGCTTTGAAATTTGCGAAGCTCGCGCTTTCGTATGTCGGCGAATTGGCAAAAGGCTCGATCGTTTCAGCCGCGCCGATCCGTTCCAGAATGGATTACGACGGCGATTCGAAAACCGATGTTTCGGTCTTTCGCCCCGATACCGGAAATTGGTATCTCAATCAATCGCAAGGCGGATTCGCTTCGGTCGCATTCGGACAAAACGGCGACAAGATCGTTCCGGCAGATTACGACGGCGACGGCAAAACCGACGTTGCCGTTTTCCGCAACGGAAATTGGTATCTGAACCGTTCGCAAGCAGGATTTACGGCGGTTTCGTTCGGAACGGCGGGCGATATTCCGGTTCCCGAAGATTATGACGGAGACGGAAAAGCCGATGTCGCGGTTTATCGTCCATCGGTCGGAGCTTGGTATTTGCTGAAATCGACGGAAGGATTTGCGGCGATAAACTTCGGCATCTTGACAGATAAACCGGTTGCCGCCGATTACGACGGCGACAACAAAGCCGACGTTGCCGTTTACCGCGACGGAAATTGGTATATTTTGCAATCTCAGCAAGGCTTCAAAGCCGTTGCGTTCGGAACTGCAACCGACAAACCCGTCAATGTTGACTTCGATGGCGACAATAAAGCCGATATTTCGGTTTACCGCGACGGAAATTGGTATCAGCTTCGTTCGACCGCAGGTTTCAACGCCGTTGCATTCGGAACCGCGACCGACAAACCGGCAGTCGGCGATTTCGACGGTGATGGAAAGGACGATGTTGCCGTTTATCGCCCGTCAAACGGAGTTTGGTATATTCTGAACAGCTCGAACGGCAATCTTTCGTTCTCGGCTTTCGGAATCTCGACGGATATTCCGACGACGGCGGCTTATCAGCAATAATTGAACTAAAAATAGAAAAAGAAAGACCGCATTCGATCGGATGCGGTCTTTCTTTTTGAAAATACGATGCCTGCTTCAACTATTTCTAATTCGATCGAAAAATACAAGCAAATAATCTGATCAGACAATCAAAATGCCAAATTAGACCTTCCCGTTTCCATATAGACTGCTCCATTTCCATCTGGATTGTGCCGTTTCCATCTGGACTGCGCGGTTTTCATCTGGACTGTGGCGTTTCCATTTAGACTGTGCAAAGTTCATATTGATTTTGCTGAGTTCATATAGACCATGCAAAGTCCATATACACTCTGCAAAGTTCATATTAGCTGTACAAAGTTCATATCTGTTCTACAAAGTCCATATACGCCCTGCAAAGTGCAAAAAGAACTTCGCAAGTCCATATCGAGCTTGCGAAGTTCTTTTTTTGCTTTTTCTAAGTAGTTTATGTCTTGAAAAGTTGTCTAAGCCGTCACAATTCCGAAATTTAAGTGATTGCTTCCCGTTATTTACCGAAATTCCGAAACGGCTCGCAGAAGTGCTTCGCGCATTTCTCCGGCGGTGCGCCAACGCAGTTCGACCTGTTTGGCGATCGCCGTTTCGATGACGGCGGAAACGCGGATCGGAATTTCGGGAATCCTTTGCGCGATCGGGATAATCGGTTTTTCAAAGATGGCTTTGACCGTTTCGGAAATGCCGGCACGCGGACTGATGTCGAGCGCGTGTGCGCCTGTCAAAAGCGAGTAAGCCGTCATTCCGACCGCGTAAATATCGGACGGCGGACGAACTTCTTTGAAATCTCTGACTTGTTCGGGCGGCATATACGCGATCGTTCCGGCAACGTCGCCGACCATCGTCACGCCGCTCATTCCGCTCTGTTTGAAGCTTTTCGCCAAACCAAAATCGGTAAGCTTTGCCAGATAATTCGGGAAATTTCCCTCGATCAAAATATTCTGCTCTTTGATGTCGCGGTGAACGTAGCCGAGATTGTGTGCGAAATCGAGCGCGGCAAGCGTCTGCTCGATAATTTTGACGACTTCCTGATAATTCAATTTGCCGCCGCGATGTTTGGCAAGCTTCGATGCGTCCATTCCGTTGACGAATTCGGTCACGAGATAAACGATGCCGTTATGCGTTCCGTGTTCGATATAGCTGACGATGTTCGGATGCCGAAGCTGCGCCGCGACTTCGATCTCGCGCATAAAACGCGCAAGCGATTGTTCGCTCACGGCGACTTCGGGCAAAAGCGTTTTGATCGCCACCGGACGACCGTCTTTGACCGAACGCGCCAGCATCACGCTGCCCATTCCGCCTTGACCCAGAACGCGGATCATCTGATAACCCGGGATCGGTTGCGGATTTTTCTTCAAAATCTCGCGGCAATTATCGCAAACATAGGAAAGTTTGGCATCGGGACGCGATGTTTCCGCTTGCGACGGAATTCCGCAGTTTAAACATTGGATCGTCACGAGCGACGGCTCGGTCTGCACATTATACTGCGGAATCGAAGAATGAATGTCGGATTGATCGGCGGTAACTTCGACTTCGAGCACGGTTTCGCCGCCTTGGATGCGGTCGCCGTTCTTTAAATGCGCGGTTTCCACGCGAATCCCGTTGACAAAAGTTCCGTTCGTCGAACCGAGATCGCGCAAAAATGCCTGCGGCGGAACGATTTCGAGAATGCAGTGATGCCGCGAAAAAAAACGGTCGTGCGGCAAGCAAAAATGAGCATCTTCGCTTCGCCCGATCATAAAAGTATCGTGTTGGTCAAACGTGAATACGCGTCCTGTTTGAGGACCCGCGACCACGCGCAGTGTTA
Source organism: Pyrinomonadaceae bacterium (assembly GCA_036833775.1). GTDB lineage: Bacteria > Acidobacteriota > Blastocatellia > Pyrinomonadales > Pyrinomonadaceae > JAJQRF01. The sequence continues at coordinate 7,797 of DAITPE010000133.1, forward strand.
CACGCATCTGTAATTAATTATAGAGAAACTACCTACCTAGATTACCTAAAATACCTAAAATAATAATTCCGATCGCCGCCAGCAGGCTCACACCGCCGATGATCATTCCCGCGATAGCCATTCCTTTTCCGGTATATCGATTCGGGTCTTTATCGGCGTTCGTCATTCCGAGATAACCGACCACCATTGCAGGAATTCCCAGCCAGAATCCGCCGTAGCAGCAGATAAGAAATAAACTTAACACACCTAAAACCAATGAAACAATCGGAAGCGTTTGATCTTGCTGTTTCAGCATCATTCCGCCGCCGAACGCTTGATTTTGCATACTTTGCGGCTGATTTTGCCATTGTGCAGGCGGTTGATAAGGCGGTGTCTGCCAATTCGTTTGATTCGTGATGCGCGGCTCGTTCATAAAGATCGTCGGTGGCGCATCGTCTTCCTTCTGCATCAAATATTCGCCGTCGTTCAAACAAAAATTGAGTCCTTCGTCAGTATAAGTTTGATTACATTTTGGACAAACTTTCATAAATATTAGTTTATTGAACTATTTGCTGATCTGAAAACTCGAAAAGGCAATGTTCGCTTGATCGCTCGAATAAATTCCCGCCACGCCGCCTTTGTATCCATACACATTACGCACAGACGTGATCAAAGTTCCGTTCACATAAAAATCCATTTTACCGTCCGCATCTCTGACTTCGAGCGTATTTACTTCCGAACCGCCTTTGATCGCATTCGAATTTGTCCATTTTACCGCATCGGTTTCTTTTTGCGGTTCGTGATAAGCGATTCTGTATCTTTTTTTATTCGAATCGATCAAAAATGAATAATCCTGCAAAAGCGGAGTCGTGTTGCTGTGAACCACCAAACCGAAACCGAGCGAAGAATCTGCGCTGTTCACATTTCTGACGTTGACTTTCGTCGTGGCATTTTCGGTTTTGTAATCCTTTTGGGCGATCAATACGTAATAAAAGCCTTTCTTTTTCGAACTCATAAAAAATTCGCCGCCGCTGTAGGATGTAATGCCGTAAGGCGAATTTTCCTGAACCCATTTTGAAAGATCGATCGTTTGAACGTTCGTTCGGTCATTCGGTGTCGGCGATGTCGAAGAATTTTTTACCCAAGAGTTATTGTTGTTTCGATTAGTGTTTGTATCGAGCGTTCCGACCCAAGCAATAAAACCGATAAAACCGCCGCCGCACAGTAAAACCAATCCGCCCAAAATCCCGACCACCCAAATCCATGTTTTCGATGATCTTTTCGGCTGCATCGAATAATTTTGCGGCTGAAACTGTCCGACCTGACCGGGGTTATCGTTGCCGAAACTCGTATTCGGCGCAGTATTTCTCGGCGGATTCATCATTACCGTCGGCGGCGGTGAATTATATCCGCCTGCCTGTTGTAAGACCGAACCGTCGTCGAGACAAAAATTCAGATCATCGTCCGGGTAAGTTCTCTGGCAATTTGGGCAAACTTTCATTTATGTTTTTCCTTAAGTTTCTACAAGGAATTACAACTTATGAAATATTATACGCATTTAATGCCAAATTGATAAATGTGTTAAATGGTTGATGAAAATCAGACAAGACTATTTCCGCACCGTCCGCAAAATTTTATGTTCGCAGGAAATGTTCCCCCGCAGCGGCGGCAAACTCTTTCCGCTTGTTGAGGTTGATTCATTGAAGCACCGCTCATAAAACCGACAGGTCTCGTATTTATTATCGGACCCGTATTCGTCTGCCCGATACTTAAACCGCAGCGACCACAGAATTTAGAGTTTTGCGGCAAAGAGGTCGAACAGCGCGGACACGGAAACGAACTCGGTCCGGCATCGCCGGGGCTTACCAAAACAAATGAACGGTTTCCGCAGCGTCCGCAAAATTTCACGCCTTCGGCAAATCTCGACTTGCAATTCGTGCAGGCAACGATTCCCGGCATAATGCTCGATTGCGCCATTCCGCTGCTTCCGCCCTGTGATGCTGACGGTTGCGAAGGACTTTCTTTTATCGGCTTTAACTGAGCTTGAATGACTTGTTCGCTCGATTCGCCTTTAATTTCAATAACTCGTTCGTCGTCTTTTTCGCCTGTCTTTGAAACGCGCAAAATATGCTGTCCCGGCGGAACTGAATTCAATACCAATCTTCCCGAACTTCCAATGCTTCCCTTACGTTCGTCATTTACATAAACTTCAGCATTGACAGGTGCCATAATAATTAGGCGGGCGGTTCCGGTTTTGCTTTCGGAAACATCTTCTGCGGCTTCTTCTAATTCCGTGATCCATTCGGAAACCGTCGATTGACGATTATTCGCGTCGATTTCGAGCGATTTCATAATCACTCTTTCGACATCTTTCGGAATATCTGTCCGAAGTGTCGAAAGCGGCGCGGGTTTGTGCATTATTTTCTGCATCACCAACTGCATCAAATCGCCGGTAAAAGGAGTTTTTCCGCCAAGCATTAAATAGGCGATCGTCCCGAGTGCATAAATATCGGCGCGAATGTCAACGCCGATTTCGGGCTGCATTTGTTCGGGAGCCATAAATTCGGGCGTTCCGATGATTCCGCGTGAAGAAGGCGTCGCGTTGGAACTCGTATCGGTCACGGTTTGATTAACAATTTTCGCCAAACCGAAATCACCGACCTTGATAAATCCGTCGCCCTTACCTTTTTGCATTATAAAAATATTTGCGGGTTTCAGGTCACGGTGCAGAATTCCGACTTCGTGCGCGGCATCGACACCGTCAGCGATTTGACGAAGCAGTCGAACGGCGCGTTTGACGGGCAAAGTGCCTTCGCGGCGCAAAAGCCTGTGCAAAGTTTCGCCTTCCACATATTCCATCACGAGATAAAAAATGCCTTCGTCTGATTCGCCGTAATCGGTTACGCTGACCGTGTTCGGATGTTGTATCGAAGCCGCCGCTTGCGCTTCGCGTTCAAATCGCGCGATGGCTTCGCCTTCTTGAAGATCGTCGCTGTTCAAAATATCTTGACGAACCGTTTTGATCGCGACACGGCGCGTTTCGAATTTTTTATCCTTTCCGAGATAAACCTGTCCCATCGCACCGCGACCGAGGCGTTTTTCTAAGAAATATCTTTTCGCTAAAAGTTGATCGCCGGGAAGAGTAAGGCGCGTCTGCGTTTGATCGTGCGGACAAAAATTCACATCGTCCGCAAAACAAATTTCACATTTCGGGCATTCTTTCATTCTTAACCATTTTCGCTGTAATTATCATTTTTGCCAAACTTAGAACGCAACAGAGGTTTATTTTTTGCACTCTTGAACTTTATTCCGATTACTTGCTATAATCCATTTGCTTTCGGGTCGTTAGCTCAGTCGGTAGAGCAGAAGACTCTTGTTCTATGAAATGGGAGCGTTCAACGGAAACGTTGAAATGAAAATGCGGCTGTATGCTGGAACATCCTTAGAACTTCAAATACGGAATTCGACGTAAAAATTTTGAAGATTGGATTATCAGCAGGCAACTCTTAATTAAAGTTTTACATTTGCCAAAAATGCGATTTAATTTTCTGC
>DAITPE010000134.1:0-11305 GCA_036833775.1 Pyrinomonadaceae bacterium
ATTGCGTTTGATAATCCTTCAAACCGCCGAGCGCGCCGTAAACGAAAATCCCGCCGACGAGCATAAAAAACAAACCGATAAACCAAAGACAACCCGGCGTTTCGTAAAGCGTTAAAAAATTTGTGTTCTGCGTCGTTTTCATTTCGCGGATTTAATAAAAATGTTCAGTTTTTCGGCGATCTTGTCGATTTTTGAATCGGTTTCGCCCTTTGTCGTGATGTCGATCTCGTCATTGTTGGTCAAAACCAAAGCCAAAACAAATTTGTAAATTTCACCGTTATTCAGGTCGAATTTACGAAATTCTTTCACTTGCGTAAAGAAATATTTCTCGGTTCGTTTGAAGAAAAATCGCCGTTTGATTATCTCGATGCTTTTGAAATTACGGTTTATTTTTGCAGTAATGATCGGCGAAAACAGCATATAAAAACCGACCGAGAGCATCAAAGCGGTAAAAGCAAAAAGCAGCAAAGACATCAAGATTCGTGCGAGCAGATCGAACCAAACCATATTTAAAGAACCGAAATAAGAACGCGGTTGATCGATCACATCCGCCGCAATTGCGATCGCGATAATTCCGAAAATAAATAAAACAAACAAGCCGATCGCCCAGCTTCCGAAAGGAATTTCGCGCAAAATAATCTCGTCGGTTTTTTCTTTGAACTGCATAAAAAGGGAAAGACACAAAACGGAAAAGTCTCTGAAATAATAGCACGAAATATGGCGCAATTTGTTATGAAAATTAGTTTTAAGAATTGAAAAAGAAAACGGTTTTTTCCGCACCGACTGAGAAAAAATTCGCGGTTTTCTGCTGTGAATTAAGATTTTTCGCAAATAATCGGGAATTTATGCTTGGAACAAGACTTGCACTTGAAACGTCCAAACTGTCTTTTTTTCTGAAGATAAAGTTCATCTGTAAACATAAATATTTTAGGCAATTTAATCAGAGAGGGCGTGAAACGAAGGAATTTGCGCAGGGTTTTGTAAGAAATTGGCTGTTTGATCGAATCAGGGACGTTGGGAAAAATTCCTTCGCGGCAAAGCCTTCTATCAAAGGAGGTTTTCTATGGAAACAAATGTCCCGACTATCCAAAAGGCAATGGAAGCCAAAGGATATTCGCGCCGAGACTTTTTACTTTTCTGCGGCTTGGCGACCGCCGCCGCCGGACTCGAACTTTCGGGTCTGACACAAGTCGTCGAAGCCTTTGAAACGAAACCGCGTCCGCCGGTTATTTGGCTGCATTTTCAGGAATGCACTTGCTGTTCGGAATCTTTCATCCGTTCGACGCATCCGATCGTCGCCGATGTCATTTTCGATACGCTTTCGCTCGACTACACCGAAACGCTGATGGCGGCGGCAGGCAAACAAGCCGAAAAATCGCGCGACGACACGATCAAAAATAATCAAGGAAAATACATTCTGCTCGTCGAAGGTTCGATTCCGCTCGGAAACGAAGGCTTTTGTATGATCGGCGGAAAATCTGCCGAACAGATTCTTAAAGAAGCCGCATCAGGCGCGGCGGCGGTCATCGCTTGGGGAAGCTGCGCGTCAAACGGCTGTGTTCAATCAGCCAAACCGAACCCGACAACTGCCACGCCGATTCATAAAGTCATCAACAAACCCGTGATAAATGTTCCGGGCTGTCCGCCGATCGCGGAAGTGATGACGGCGGTCGTCACGCACGTTTTGCTTTTCGGCAAGATTCCCGAACTCGATTCGCAAGGTCGTCCGAAAGAATTTTATTCGCGCCGCGTTCACGACACTTGTTACCGCCGCCCGTATTACGACGCAGGTTTGTTTGTCGAAGCGTGGGACGATGAAGCCGCTCGGAAAGGTTATTGTCTGTACAAAATGGGCTGTAAAGGTCCGACGACTTATAACGCTTGCTCGGTCACGAAATGGAACGGAAATTTGAGTTATCCGATCCAATCCGGTCACGGCTGTATCGGTTGCAGTGAAGCCGGATATTGGGACAACGGACCGTTTTACACGCAGCTCGAATCGTTCCCCGGATTCGGTATCGAATCGACGGCAGACACGATCGGTTTGACGGCGACGGCAGTCACGGCAGGCGGAATCGCTCTGCACGCGATCTCGTCGAATCTGCGGAAACGCAAATTGATCAAGGAAAATATGGACGAATCCGTCACGGTTCAGCCCGTTGACGAAAAGGAAAATGGAGGTGAAGGAAATGGCTAGAATCGTAGTTGATCCTGTGACCAGAATCGAAGGTCATCTTCGCATCGAAGCCGTCGTCGAAGGCGGCAAAATTACCGACGCATACAGCTCGGGAACGATGGTGCGCGGCATCGAAAAAATCCTGCGCGGACGCGATCCGCGTGATGCCTGGGCATTTGTCGAAAGAGTTTGCGGCGTTTGCACGACGGTTCACGCGCTCGCCAGCGTTCGGGCGGTCGAAGACGCGATCAAAATAAGCGTTCCCGCAAATGCCGAACTCGTGCGCAATATAATGTTCTGCACGCAGTATGTTCACGATCACACGGTGCATTTTTATCATCTGCACGCGCTCGATTGGGTCGATGTCGTCAGCGCGCTTTCGGCTGATCCGGTCGCAACTTCCGATCTGGCTAAATCAATTTCAAATTATCCGAAAAGCTCGCCCGGCTATTTTTCGGATTTGCAGAAACGTCTGAAAGGTTTTGTCGAAAGCGGACAATTAGGAATTTTTGCAAACGGATATTGGGGACATTCGGCTTTCAAACTTCCGAAAGAAGCGAATCTTTTAGCGGTCGCGCATTATCTCGAAGCGTTGGAATGGCAAAAGGAAATCGTCAAGATTCATGCGATATTCGGCGGTAAAAATCCGCATCCGAACTATCTGGTCGGCGGCGTTCCGTGTTCGTTCAATCTTGAAGAAGTCAATGCAATTAATACGGAAAAATTGAACTTGGTCGGCAAAATCATCAATGAAGCGATGCAGTTTGTCGAACAGGTTTACATTCCCGATCTGATCGCGATTGCAGGATTTTACAAAGATTGGGGCGCGATCGGCGGCGGTTTGAAAAACTATCTCGCTTACGGCGATCTGCCGACGCAAGGTTACAATCATCCCGAAAGTTTCAAACTTCCGCGCGGCGTGATTCTCGACCGCGATCTGACGAAAGTTCACGAAGTTACCGGACGCGATGAAAACGAGATCAAGGAATACATCGCACACAGTTGGTATAAATACGAAGCGGGCGACGAAACGGGACTTCATCCTTGGAAGGGCGAAACCGAATTTAATTTCACTGGACCGAAACCGCCGTTTGAGCAATTAAACGTCGAAGGCAAATATTCGTGGCTGAAAACTCCGCGCTGGCGTGAAAATCCGATGGAAGTCGGACCGCTTTCGCGGATGCTGGTCGGTTATGCGAGCGGGCATCAGGAAATCAAAGACATTGTTGACGGCACTTTGAAAAAACTCGACGTTCCCGTCGCCGCGCTTTTCTCGACGCTCGGCAGAACGGCGGCGCGCGGACTCGAAACGATGCTCACGGTTCGTTGGCTGAAAGAATTTTACGATCAGCTTATTACGAATTTGAAATCGGGCGAAATGAGTACGTTCACGCGTGAAAAATGGGAGCCGACGACGTGGGAAAAAGAATGCGAAGGTGTCGGTTTGACCGAAGCACCGCGCGGCGCGTTGGCGCATTGGATCAAGATCAAAGAACGCAAGATCGATAATTATCAGCTTGTCGTGCCGAGCACTTGGAATGCAAGCCCGCGCGATGCAAAAGGAAATCGTTCGGCTTATGAAGAATCGTTGATCGGAACGCCCGTGGCAAACGAAGATCAGCCGCTCGAAATCATTCGCACGATTCATTCTTTCGATCCGTGTCTGGCTTGCGCGGTTCATCTATACGATCCTGACGGCAAACCGATCCATCAGATCACGGTGAATTAAGGAGGTGAATTATGGCTGCAAATCCGCAATCGATTCCGTATCGGCGCGTTTACGTTTGGGAACTTCCGGTCAGAATCTATCATTGGCTCAATGCTTTGTGCATCGTGCTGTTAATCGTGACGGGTTATCTGATCGGTAATCCGCAAGCGATCTTTTCGGCGAACGAAGCGTATCAGCAATATTGGTTCGGCTGGGTTCGTTTTATTCATTTTGCGACTTCCTACATCTTCGTTTTGAACTTCGCGTTCAGAATTTACTGGGGATTCGTCGGAAATCGTTATGCAAAATGGGACAGATTCATTCTTTACCGACCAAAACAATGGAAGGAACTCTGGGAAACGATCAAGGTTGACGTTCTGCAAGCGAAAATTCACGGCAGCAGAAGCGTGATCGGACACAACAATCTTGCCGGATTGTCGTATTTTTTCACGTTCGTGATCTTTCTTTTGCAAGCATTTACCGGATTTACTTTGTATTCGGGAATGAGCAAATCGTTTCCGCCGAGCCTTCTTGCTTGGGCGGTTCCGCTGTTCGGCGGCGATGCCGTCGTGCGGCAATGGCATCACCTGTTTATGTGGTTTTTCATAATGTTTATCGTTGTCCACATTTATCTGGTGTTTTATCACGATTATTACGAAGGTCGCGGCACAACTTCTTCGATAATCGGCGGTTGGAAATTTGAACGCGATGACGAAATTCAAAAACGACAATAAAAAAACGCTGATCTTAGGAATCGGCAATATTTTAATGGGCGATGAAGGCATCGGCGTTCACGTCGTAAATTCTTTCGAGGAAATTGCCTTGCCCGCCAACGTCGAAACGCTCGACGGCGGAACGGGCAGTTTTCTCCTGCTCGAACCGATGCAGACGGCAGAAAAAGTGATTTTGATCGACGCCACGATCGACGGCGCGGAAACGGGAACCGTTCAGCGTCTGCGACCGCGTTTTTCAAAAGATTATCCGAAAACCTTGACTGCGCACGACATCGGTTTGAAAGATTTGATCGATGCGTTTTATTTAATGGGAAAAGTGCCGGAAGTGACTCTTTACGCGATCTCGATCCCGACGCTGCACGATCTGACGACCGAAGTTTCGGACGATCTAAAGCCTGTCATTCCAAAGGTTAGACAAATGATCTTGGACGAAGTTTCGCTTTAATAAAACCTGAAAAACATTTGCGGCAGTTTCGAATCTCGCCTTCAAACGGCAAAATTTTAACAAAAAAACGGTTAAAGAAGAGATTCAAAACTGCCGCAAATGTTTTTAACTGACGATTTTTACCCGTCGAAAATAAAAAACGATGCGTCGGAAATAAAAAACCATGCATGGAAAATCATTTCTGACGCATGGAAAATAGTTTCCGATGCATCTTTTTCTATTTCCGACGCATGGAAAATGATTTCCGACGCATCGAAAACGCAAAAAGTTCGATAATAAATTCGTAATTCGTAATTATCTCGGAGTAAATAAACGATATGCAGTTATCGCGTTAATCACGAATATTTTTTTGACGAAAAGCAAGTAATTCTAAATTCTAAATTCTGCATTCTAAATTATCTTGCAGAAAATAAGCGGTTAATTATTACGGATGTTAATTTAGAATTTATAATGCAGAATTTAGAATTATTTTCGATGATTTATATACCGATAAAAGCGGAAATTTGTTTACAAATAATGTCTTGCGCGGCTTTGTCGTGAAATTTTCGCGTCGGGATTTCAAGCCGCAAACCGCCGCGAATGACTATGTAAGAAGTGTAAACGATCGTGTTTTCGAGGTCGGTTTCTTCGGTTTCCAATTTATAGATTTCTGCAAAATCGAATTCCTTTGTTTCTAAATGCGACGAAAGTTTCTCTACGTAAATCAACTTCTTTTTCGAAGCATCGAGAACGAGTTTTTTCGGAGTCGTTTTGAAAAATATGTAACCCGCGAAAATGAAGATTAAGCCGACAAATGCAAAGATCGAAGTTCCGATCAATTGTGCAAGCAGTTCATTAAAGCCGAATAATTTGGTGAGATTCCACGAAAGCAATGTAAAAAGCGAACCAAAAATCATCAAACAAACGCCTGTAATTCGAGACTTTTTCGCGTCGTCTTCAAAAACTAAAACATTGGTTTTCGGTGTTTCGTTCACATTTTTTAATCGTCAACAAAAACGGCAAATGTAAATGGCGTTTGATCGGGCGAATCGAAAACGTAGCTGTTTATCTTTTGCGCGGTGTTGTAATATTGGCTTTCTTTTGAACTTATCACGGACGAAATTTCGATCTTTGAGCCGTCTTTCAAAGGCAACATCATTTGATAACTTTTGTTTCCGCGCGTATCCGATTCGTCGTGAACATAAATTAAATCGGCAACTTCGTCGAAATTATAGACTTTGAACGAATATTTGACCAAACTTTGTTTTCGGATCGAGATCAGCTTTTTTTGTTTATTGATTTTGGTAGTAATTGCCGGATTAAACAGCAAAGATATGAAAAAAATCGAACCTGAAACCGCAATCGCCAATGTCCAAGCCAAGTTAAAATAATCGGTCATTTCCGACAAACTGCGATACACGAACAGAAACGAAAACGCGGCAATAACAAGCGAAATAATCCATTGTAAGTATGGAGTTTCCTGCAAAATTATCTCGTCTGTGCTTTCCGTGACCTTCAATTGCTTTTACATTCCTTGCGTTAAATCTTCAAAATCTTCGATGCTCGGAAGCTCGGTTAAATCCTTCAAACCGAATTGCAGCAGAAAATCTTTCGACGTGCCGTACATCATCGGTCGCCCGACGGTTTCTTTGTGTCCTTTCGTGATAATCAGACGTTTTTCGAGCAGAGTTTTGATCGCCGAAGCCGATTGAACGCCGCGAATCTCTAAAATTTCGGGAATCGTGACGGGCTGTTTGTAAGCGATGACGGCGAGCGTTTCGAGCGCGGCGAGCGACAATTTTGCCGACGGACGCGTTTTCAAATATTGACGAACTTCTTCGTGATATTCGGTGCGCGTCGAGATTTGCCAGCCGCCCGCGATTTCGCGCAACTGCAAACCGCCTTCGCGCTGTTCGTATTCTTCCTTTAATTGCTCGACCGCCGCTTCGATAGTTTCGCGGTCTTCTTCCAAAACATCGGCGAGCGTTTTCACCGTGATCGGCTCGTCGGCAACAAATATCAACGCTTCGACGATCGAAACGATCTCGGCGATCGAACGCGCTTTCTTTTCTTCAACTAAATCCATAAGAAATTAGCCTGCGAAAGTAACGAAAATAACGAAAATGTAAAAAAGAAAATGTGTTATTTTTCGTTTCTTTCGTTACTTTCGCAGGCAAAAAGTTCAAACTTTCCTCAAAATAATATCACCGAAAGTCGTCGATTGCATCAGCTTGATTCCTTCAGTGCGGACGATTTCGAGAATCGCCATAAACGCCGTGACGAGTTCGCGTTTCGTTTTCATTTCCTCGAAAAACTTCAGCAAACTCAATTCTTTTTTCGCCTCGAGCCGCGCTTTCAGATTGTCGAGCATTTCCGCGAGCGTGATTTCTTCGCGCTCGATCTCCATTTGGATTTCTTCTTTGTGGCGCGACAAGATTTTCTGAAAAACGGTCAAAAGATCGAAAACGGTCGCGCTGATTTCGGCGTTGTTTTCGTCGGATTCGATCTTTCCACGTCCGAAAACAGCTTGTTCGACGGTCGAACGCTCGTATAGCATCTGCGCGGCGTTTTTGAATTTTTGATGTTCGAGAAGCTGTTTGACCAATGCTTCGCGCGGGTCTTCGAGTTCTTCTTCGAGTTCTTCCTTGATCTCTTTCGGCAGCAGCATTTTCGATTTGATCTCGATCAAAGTCGCCGCCATCACGAGAAAATCGCCCGCGACGGAAATGTCGAGCGATTCCATCAAACGAATGTATTTTAAATATTCGTCGGTAATTTTCGCGATCGGAATGTCGAAAATGTTCGCTTTTTCCTGCTTGATGAGAAACAAAAGCAGATCGAGCGGACCGGCAAAAGTGCCGATCTTAAGCCGCAATTCATCGCGCGATTCGCGGACGATCTGCGGCTGTTCTTTGTAAAAATCAAAACTGAGTTGTTCGGGCTGTTGGTTTTCCATCAGAAAAAAGCATTTTAACGCAAAGTCGCCGAGACGCTAAGGCGCAAAGGAAATTTATTAAAAAACTTTGCGCCTTTGTCTCGTTGCGACTTTGCGTTAAAAAATCTTAAATATATTTCGTTTCGCGAAGGTAAATTATGTAATCGATCGCAGGCGGCGCAAAACCTTCTTCGCGGAGTTTGAGCATAATATTTCCGCGATGGATCGAAGAATGAAAAAGGACGTGCGTAAGCATTTCGCGGTAATTATTTTCATACCAAACGCCTTCGCTCGTGCGATATTGCGTCTTGATTGCCAAACCTTCTTCTTCAAAACGCCGCAGAAGTTTTTCAAATCGGTCGGAAATCTCGCGCGCTAAGTTTCCGCAGTCTTCCAAACTCAAATCTTGCCAAAAATCGAAACCGAACGAATCTTTGCCAAAAAGCCGTTCGTAATATTCGTTTTCGGTGACAAGCAGATGCGCAATGATTTTGTGCGCTTTTTCGGAATAGTTTTCCTTCAAAGCCATTATCAAACGACGATTTGCCCAATCGTTGTATTCAAAAAGTTCGCGTAAATGTTCCAAAGAATTCATTCAATTTCAGACCTTTCAAAAAAATTATCGCGTTCGACCTTGCAGATGCGCGTGGCGAAGGATTTATACCATTTTTCGTAACCTTTTCTCTGCGCGGCGAGATGTTTGACGTTTTCGCGCCACGCTTTGATCGAATCCAAATCCTGCCAATACGAAACCGTGATGCCGATACGGTCGCGGGCGGCTTCGATGCCGAGATAACCTTTTTGTTCACGCGCCAATTCTTCCATCGCGTCGCCCATTTCGGCGTAGCCGTCGGTGTTTTCGGTCAAAAAAGAAGTAAAAATAACCGCGTAATAAGGCGGTTCGGGCGTTTTGGCGATGCTCATTTAATTGATGATTTCGAGCGCATTCTCGATCGGACGTGCCAAAACTGCTCGATCACCGACTTCGACGATTGGACGCTGTAAAATACTCGGATTTTCAACGATCGTTTTGATCAATTCGGCTTCGTCGGTGATTTCTTTGACGTTCAACTCTTTGTAAACGGGTTCGTTTTTACGCACCACATCAAACGCCGAAAGATTCGCTTTGGCTAACAATTCCTTCAACTTACTTTCCGTCAAAGGTTCGATAAAATAGTTGACCTTTTTATAATCTACGCCGTTTTCCGTAAAAAGAGCGTTCAATTTTCGGCAAGTCGTGCAAGTCGGTTTTTCGTAAACAGTAATTTCTTTAGACATAGAATTTTTTATTTTCCTACGAGATAATATTAAAAACTGCGGCTCAACCCAAATAGTATTATATTTCGCAACCTTTGTGGTTAAATCGAGTTCGACACAACCATAATCGTTAAAATCTTCTACTTTAAAAGTTTTTCCTAATGCTTTTTCAAAAACGATTTTTGTTTCATCAGGCATTTCAGCAATTCCGGGCGGAATTTCAATCAGCTTAACCCAATCACCGACGTTAATTTTTTTACCGATTCCGTCAAAGGGCTTGTATTTCATAAACAAAAATTAAATCATATCGCCGAGTCGTGTTTCGATTAAATTCTGTGATTCTTCGTAGCTGAAAACTCTCGATTTGGTGACGAAACGCACGCCCAAAGGAATCTCAAGTGAAAACGACGCGCCGCGTCCGGGCGTGACATCGATAGTGAGTTCGGTGTGTTTCCAGTATTCGAATTGGTCTTTCGCCATATAAAAATCGCAGCCGTCGATTTCACCGAGCCAAACGTCGGCGGAACCGACCAAAAAATCGCCGTCGGCGTAGCACATCGGCGAAGAACCGTCGCAACAGCCGCCCGATTGATGAAACATCAGCTTGCCGTTTTTGGCGCGCAGCTCGGCGATGACCTTTTTGGCTTCGTCCGTCACTAAAACTCTCGGAATATTTTTCATAATTCTTTGAGATTGATTGTAACGCAGTTTATTTGAAAAAAGAATTTATGCATTTTCGTCCGCTTCGCCGACGGTAACAGGGCAGATTTCGCTTTTGTGAAAACACAAAACGGAGTATTTTAATCCGACAGATTTTGATCCTGTTCGCTGTATCTACAATAATTTTGCATCTTTAAGCTCTGCCAAAACGATCAATGTCGCAAATGAAGTCCAAATCACAACCGGCACAGTCAGAAAAGCCGCCGCCGGAACGACGCGGTAAAGTGACCAAACCACAAAAGCGGTGTAAAGAATAACCGCGATATTTCCTGCGAGACCGAACCACAACGCCGAAATTCCTGTCAGCGATTCAAGTCCGAGCGTGTAATATGCGTAAGCGGCGCACAAAATGCCCAGACCGATGAGCAGTTTTGAATAATAGGCTTCTGCTGATTCAACCACGAAGTAACGGGCGATTCCGAGTAAAGTAAAAAGGACGAACCAAACGAGAGGAATTAAAAAATCGGGCAGCGCATACCAAGCCGTTTTGTTTGAATCGTTTTCAAAATTCAATCCGAGAAAAGGAGCCGGAATGTTGATAACTATCAAAATCGCATAAAAAAGCAGAATGTTGATTAATATTTTGGTAAACATAAATTTCTCACCTGAAATTTTAAATTCGTCATTTGAGTCGGTTTGGATTTAGTTTGGGTTTTAAGTTGTCGAAAATATTTTATCTTATTTTGAAGCCGTAATTTTCAAAATAAACGAATCGAGCCACTTGTCTTTAACGGCGGCGTATTCGCTTTTCGACGAAATTTCGGCAGCTAATTTTAGTTTATAGTCGTTATATTCTTTGGCGAGCGCGGAATTTGCGCGGAGAATGTCGCGGAATTTCAGTTTGGAATACCAATCGGCGTTGCGTTCGGTGTAAATATGCATTTGGCACAGACGCACGTCGCCTTCGTCGCGGACGGCGTAAAAATGTCCATCTTCATCATCGAAACGACCGCGATATTCGTAGCCAAGATCGCCGACCGCAACGCTGAAAACGTCGAGCGCAGACTTGCGGATCAGAACTGCGATGTCGAGAATCGGCTTCGCGGCGATGTTTGCAATGGACGTGCTTCCGACGTGTTCGATGACGACGTTTTCATCATCGAACGCCGCCGAGATTCTTGCCTTTTCAACTGCAAAATCGTCCTTCCAAGCCGCGTCGTGGGCGACCAACTGCAATTTTTTACGATTCATTCCAAACATAACCTAATCCACGCTTTTGCAACTGTCATTTTTAACCGCAAGCTCGGCAAATTTCAAATTACAACGTAGAAAAACATCATTGCAAACGAAAAATATAGCCTTACAACTGCCGAAAACACGGTTGCGGACGTGGTTTGCAACTCTGCAAACC
>DAITPE010000135.1:0-11292 GCA_036833775.1 Pyrinomonadaceae bacterium
TGATGGACGCATTGCTAATTCTGTCTTTGAGAAAACGAGCTTTCAAAAAGTCGGCTAACTCAAACGATTCTTGTGGATTGCCGGATTTAATTTGTGTTAAGAGCCGATACGCATTGTGATAAGTTTCGAGGATTCCGAGCGTCAAATTGGCATTTTCGGATATGCGAATTTCTTCGATAATCGCCAGCGATTTTTCCAGATGCTCAAGTGATTTCTCTTGTTGGTTGAGATTAAAATAGGCTTTCGCAAATTCCAGATGCACAGCAGGTAAATCATCGCGGAAATTATCCTTGAGAGTTAGCTCCAAAACTTTTTGATTGAGCCGAATGACCTGTTCCCAATCCTTATTTCTTTTAGCGACTCTGATTTTCCATAGCGGCAGCATAAATTCGGAAAAATTTTCCATTCTTTCCAACTGCGCGAAAAGATTTTCGGCGATTTCGGATTGGTTTGTAAATGCCGCGATAACCGCTTTTCCTAAAGTTTCTTCAAACGCAAATTGATTATTTACGTCGTATTTTTCAAGCTGCTCCAGATACTTACGGGCTTTCTCAACATCAGACTTATCCAAAGATGTCAGGAGCAGGGAGTTCAAGAAATTACAAGCTTGATTGGAGTTATTCTCATCAATCGAAGCCTCCAAGCCTTTTTCCAAATTGGCGAAGGCTTTTAGGGATTGTCCCGTTGCGCTCAAATTGGTCGCCGACTCAAATAATGCTTGCCGGTATTTGTGCTTAAACTGTGTGTTCTGCGCCGAAGTGATAACTTTTTCGTTGTATTTGAGTGCCGTTTGATAATTCAATTTCGATGCCCACGCCAACGCCAAAAACCTGAATGTATCGAGTTTAGATGAATTTGTTTTTTCTTTTTCAAACGATTTTTCAGCTTTTTCGAGCCAAATAATGGCTGAAACATCATAGCCCGACGAAAATAAAATCCGACCGATACTCAGAAAATACTCGCCCTGAATCTGTTGATTATTCGGCGCGAGCGCAATTGCCTTTTTGCTGAATTTAAGGGCTTCCCGGTATTTGCTCTGAGAACGACGAAGCCACGCCAGACGAAAATAAATTTGCGCTTTTTGCATTGCATCAACTTCATCTTCGGCAAGATTTTGAAGTGCTTCATTGAGCGCAGTTTCCGCCAAGTCGTATTTTTGCAAAGAGATATGCGAACTTGCCAGCACATCCAAACCCTTTGAAACAAATGAGGTTGATTTATTACTTCGCGCCTTTTCTATTGCATCTTGGGCGATTTCAGCCGCTTTTGCATAGTTCCCGTTGTCAAACTCAATTTGCGCCTGCCCTATTTGTCTCGAAATATCCGAAACTTGAGCTGAAATATTTAAAGTAAAGGCAAAACAAAGCAGAAATATAAACTGCATAATCTGCTTTGTTTTGTTAATAAATTGCATACGATTAGTTTTCAGTTGGTCGGCAATTACCATCATCGTCTCTTTGGTCAGGACGGCAATTTTGACACTCACGCGGACGGCAAGCTTCTGCGCTAAATACCATCGAATAAACTGCTCCAGCCATTTTGCCGAAGAAGTCGAAAATTCCATTACCGCCGGTAGTATTACCGGCGAACACCGTGCCAACCAGAAAGGTTGACAGTAACGCAATACAAAAAATTGATTTTATTTTTTTCATCTTTTTTACTGTTCCTTTTTTATTTGTTTATTTAGAAATTGATACATCGCTGCGAAAACATACCGTCCGCTAACCCCGTGACCGGAAGTTGTCGAATATATGAACCACACCTCTGAACCATTGTTTTGTAACTGAGTTTTCAGGTCGGTTACGTCCTTTTCAGGATTTCGTTCGTCGAGTTTTCCCCGTGTCATAAACAAAGGGATTTTATTCCACCGCGCCGTATTATTTAGCGGGGAAAGCTCGTCTAATTTTTTCATTAATTGTTCGTCCGTCGGATCGCCGTATTCACTTTTGGCACTTTCATTAACCCAACTTTGACCGAGCATTCCGCGAATCGAAACGAGCGGATATTCGGCGATGACGGCTTTGATTCGATTCGGTTCTTGCAAGGCGGTCGAAAGCGCGATAAAACCGCCATAACTTTCGCCTCGCAGGAAAATTTTATTCGCGTCCAAATCAGGCTGCTTTTCTACCCAATCGAGCAAAGATTGTATGTCTTTGACCGCATTGCCGCGCTTTTCTTTATTATCGGCATCCATAAATTCTTTGCCGAAGCCGGACGAGCCGCGAATGTTCGTGTGAATAATGGTCAAGCCGAGATTAGCGACCAAGCGAAGGTCTTGCGAACTGAAAACGGGACGGTCGAGAATCTGCGGTCCGCCGTGAACGAAAATCAGCACCGGAGATTTCTTTTCCTGCTTGTTTGGGCGGACGATATAGCCGGAAATCTCTTTTTGGTCGAAAGATTTCCATTTAAAGATTTGCGGCGATTTAACTTTGCCTTCAAGCTGTGCCGGTAAACTCTCTTTCGTCCAATCGGTAACTTGTTTAGTGGCTATATTATAAGACTGAATCGAAGCCGGTTTGCCGTTGTTTTCGAGCGTATAGACGACTTCCCTTTCGGACATCCAACGGGTGTTCCAGATTACATACGAGCCGTTTATAAACGCTGGAATCTCTTTGCCGATTTTGTCTTTTTTGAGCCGAAAAACGCGCAGATGGTCAACGCCGTCTTTTGTTTCCTGCAATAAAAGATTATTTTCGTCCGGCGAGATTTTTACGTCATACAAGTTCAAGATGTTGGCGGGCAGTTTTACTTCAGTCGTTTTATTATTTTTCAAATCCAAGGAAAAGATGCACAACTCCTTTTGACAGTTTTCATTGCCTTCGCTCGTCCAGAAAACTCTGTCCTGAGCGAGAAACGCCTTTTGACTGGTTCCTTTTTCGTCAACCCGAATCAATTTGCTCGTCTGCAAATCATAAATATAGATAAATTGGCTGCTCGAAGCTTTGAAATATCTGAGAAGTAATTTATTTCCGCCGTCCTGCACGACATCCCAAGAGCCTTTTAATTCGATTGGATAACATTTTTCCGTCTGAAAGTCGTAACGGCATAATTTGCTCATCTTCGCTTCATAATCCATTCGCATAAAATAGAGCGCATCTCCGTTTTTGCTCCAGATAAATGAGTCAATGGATTCGTCCTTGCCCGTCAGATTTACTAATTTCTTGGACGTTTTTTCCCTAAAATCATAAAGATAAAGCTGAAAATTATCCTGATCTTCGTGGTCGGAAGTGTAAGCGAAAGATTCGCCGTTCGGGTTTGTTTTAAGTGAGTAAGGAATAACTTTATCAATCAATTTAACCGGCTGTGCTAAAGGCGAACTCAACAAATAAATGTTATTTGTCGCATCAGTTATGAGAATTCTGCGGTTTTTTGTATCGCTGTCGAAAATCAAATTGCTTTTGATTGCCGACGGGTCATAAAAAAGATGCTTGACTTCGGAGTTTTTGATTGTCGGTATGCCTTCAACTTTGTAAGTATCGGGAATCGGGAAACTGTCCGCATTCTGTGAAAAAACAGTCGTTACGGTGCAGATTATCATTGTCAAAACAATCAATATTCCTTTCGTTGCCACCATTTTTGTAAATTTTTCTTTTATTACTCTCATATTTTTATCACTCCGAATTAATTTAATGCTCCGCAACGAATGTCTGAATTGCGCGTTTTCTCCGATTTCAATTGCTTGGTTTGAAAATCCTTGACCGTAAATTTATTTGACGGTCCGGGAATCGTCTGACCGTTTTCCAAAGTGACGATAATCTTCCACTTATAGGTTTTGAGCGGATCGAGCTTTTTGTTCAAAACAAAAGTCGTTTCATCTGATGTTTCAAATTCATCAATCAAAATTTCCTCGTCATCCGAGATATACAAATGATATTTCGCCGCTTTCGGAACCTTTTTCCACTTAAATACCAAATTTTCTTTGCTGGTTAAAAACTCGACTTCGATTGTTTTATTCTCGCCGCATTTGACAGAAACACCTCTCGTTGCGGAAATAGTTTGATTCGGTTGCTTAAAATCAGGTTTTTTGAAACCCTGACTTAAATTGTTTTGTAAAATTTTCGGTTTCGGCGAATCCAATTTCAAGTTTTTCGGTGTCGGAACTACTATTGCACGATTCGAGTTCGTCGGAGATGTTAAATTTTCTTTAATCGGAGTTTGCACCGGCAATGGAAAATTGAGTTCCGAGTTTAATTTGTTATCAAAGGTTTGGACAACTTCCCTGCTAGAATCCGCCGTATTTATCCAAAGCAAAAATGAAAAACTAAAAATAATAATTAACGCCGCGCCGCTCCAAGCCAGACCGCCGAATTGTCCGAAGATTTGCGGAAAAAAAGAAAGAATAGAGTGCCGCGATTGTTCCGAGTCTTCGGACATTGTATTTTGTTCGGTTTCTCGCTCGTTCATTACCGCGTTCAAAAAATCATCAACAGTCGGCATAGGAAGAGACCGACGACAGGATTCGCATTTTAGTAGATGCCTTCCTATTTCGCGCGTTTTCAGCGCGTCGAATGCTCCGGTGCGGTATCCGGTAATTTGCTTTTTCGTTAAGTGTTCGTGTTCCTTCATTTGTTAGTCAGTTTTTGAAGTTTCCCACGGGCTTCAAACCGGGCTTTTTTAATTGATTTAGTTAAAGATGCGATGTTTTTCTCGCTGTTCAGTTCGCCGTGCGTCATATTGGCAATCTGTTGATCCGAAAAAGGCAGCCGGTCTTTGATGTCTGACCATTCATCTTCAGTCAGCTCCAGAACGTAAGCTAATTCCGCGTCTCTGATTCCACTTTCGAGAAGATGAATAATTAATTCCTGACTATGAAAGAGTAAAGCCCGCCTCTGTCTGAGCGACAAACAGCAAATTTCCTGCCAAAAGCGTTTCACGAGCGAAAAAACTTCCGCGCCGGCACAACCTTCAACAAAATTTTGATAGGCAGCTTCGTGAATTTCTTCAAGAGGAATTGTTTCGGCAGTAGTTCCTTCTGTAAACAGACGATTGATTTCGTTGTAGGCAGCGCGGGCAACAAAAGATTTCCATTCACCTTCAGACATCTTTTCGCTTCTTTCACGATGTTTTTCCCGCCAATCCAATAATCTGAGAATAATTCCCTGCTCTAAGTCCGAAGCCTCCGCCGCCGGTTCAAAAGACACGGAACGGCGGCGCACGATTTTTCGCACGACCGGCAGAGCGGCGAGAAATAATTCCTCTGATGTTTGTTGAAAAGACGGCTCGTGAAAATCAGGCTCACGGCTTTCGTTCGTAGAAAACCGTCGCCACACGTCCAAAAACGATTCAATCATTAGTTGCTCGAAAACTGACCACAACAACAACTGCTTTCGGTTGATTCCTCATTGGGTGAAAGAGGCGGTGCGTTTTTTTAAAAATATACCGTTCCACCGTATAGTTTGTCCAATTAACTTACAAATTGAAAAAAATTGGAAAAAATTTCACCTGTTGAAGTAACCTCACAGCAAATTTTCGGTTTTTATATATAGTGAAGATTTTTGACGGGGCGTTTTTGGATGTGCGAAAAGAAAAACGCGTGATTAGTTGAATTTCAAACTTGAATTAATATTGCACTAATAAAACTTAATAAGTCAAATGCTGAGAAACTTTTGCGAAACTGAAAGCATTCAGGTCCTCGCCGGTTTTGACTTCCTCGATTTGTGTCTTTTGGGAGAAACCGGAACGGGTAAAACACACACTGCGCGCCTCATTCACGAATTGAGTCCGCGTTCAAAACAACCATTCGTGGCGGTTAATTGTGCGGAACTTACGCCGTCAATTATCGAGTCCGAGTTGTTCGGTTACGAAAAAGGCGCGTTCACCGGCGCAATCACTTCAAAGACGGGAAAATTTGAAGCGGCGGCGGGCGGGACGCTCTTTTTGGACGAAATCGGCGAACTCCCCGCAAATTTGCAGGCGAAATTATTAAAGGTCGTCGAAGAAAAATCCATTACCCGCGTCGGCGGCAATCGTCCACGCTCCGTTGATGTGCGGATCATTTACGCGACGCACCGAGATTTGGATGTTTTACGCAAAGATTTGCGTTACCGCATCGCCGCTCACGCCATTTATCTCAAACCACTCAGAGAACGCCGCGACGAAATCGTTTCTTTGGCGCGCGTTTTTTTGTTAGAGTTCAGCCGCCGATGCGGACGCACGGTTCTGGCTAGCGACGAAACGCTTAAACTTCTCGAAAACGCAGACTGGCAAGGCAATGTCCGCGAACTTCGGTCGTTCGTTGAAGAGGTTTGTCTGAGTGCTTTGGTTGCCTCCAAAAACGAGAAATCGTCCAAAAACGATGTGGAATTAACGGCTGCTCTGGTTCTTGCCCGACTTGCCGCAATTTTGGTGGAATCAACGAGTAGAAGTGAAGATTCACACACGGAAAACTCACTCATTTTTGCCCCCGGCGAAAATATGGAAGAGTTTCTCAAACAAATTGAAAAATATCTCTTAAAAAACGCGATGGAAAATCACAACAACAACAAATCGCGCGCCGCCAAGCAGCTTGGAATCAGTCGTGGCGGACTGATTAAAAAATTAAAAAGAATCAATCATTGACCAATCAAATTTGTAATTTAAGCTTTCCATCCCTCGTTTACCGTCCATTTTTTATCGAAATCGGCGCGGTTTGCTTCGGCTTCGATAATCGGCATGAAAAATTCGCGCAAGTTTTCAATCAATACTTCAAAATCCGTATCGGATGTTATTTTTCCGCGCTTGATAAACGCCTTCCAATCGGCAATAACATCGGAATTTTGGGTGAATTTGTCGGTTAGCGCAATCGGTAAGGTTTCCGGCACAACAGTTTGCCGATTGGCGAAAGTTGCTCTGATCGCCTTTTGCAGCAATTCCCCATCAAACGGAAAATTCTTTATCAAAAACTGGACATCCCAAAAATCCTTCATCCGGCTGTTGCCGATGCCGAGTTTGACCATCGCCTCAAACTTTTCGGCAATGACCGTTTCCTTCGGGTAAATTCTCAAGCGTGGTTTCGGCAAATCAAGAATCGTTTCGATAGTTTCCGTTTTCGCAGTCGGCGTAACCGCGTCACCAAAGCCGATGTCAATTTGCAACGGGATTCTCGCGCCGTCGAGAAATGCGGAAAGTGTTACCCGAACACCCTGATAAATCTTTTCGGCGCGGATTTCCGCACCTTTGATTGACTCTAAAGAAAATTCTAGTCCGTCCTCACCGTCAATCCGGCAGATTTCCTTAAAAATATTTTCGAGCGTCGGAACATCGTTTTTCCCAAATCCGAGCAAATCCATATCTTTGGTCGGACGATGCGGTTCGCCCGTCCAGATTGCAAACAATGACGCGCCTTTGAGCATAAATGATTTTTGATACTCGGAGCGGCTCAGACGATACAATAATCTTTCGTTGCCGAAGCGAACCAGCAAGTTCTGAAATTCGACATTTTTTTCTTTGGCTTTGTTTTTGAGTTTTGCCCGGACGGAAGCGGCAGTATTTTTCTTCTTTTCCATTCTTTTAGTTCAGCGTTCTCAAGAAAGGCATCATTTTATTTTTAATATTTCGCACCTCGGCAAAATGATAAAGCTCGTCCATGGTCGCCTTACGTTTTTTCCAAGCGTCGCGCAGAGCCTCGATTGCCACATCAAAACCAACAGTTGATTGATAACGGAAGCAATCGGCAACCGTTTTAGCCGCCGAATAAACTTTGATTTCCACGCCTTCGATTCGGTGAATCTCAATTCCCGCTTCATAAACCGCCGGCGCGAAACGGAAGAATCTGACCGGGACTGATTCGACCTTCGGCGTTCGCATTTTGTTTTCGATTGCCAGCCAGACCTCGAAAGGATTCTGCGTTGTTAGCTCGTGAAATCTGAGAGCTGAGAGCAGACACAGCACGCCGCGCGGCACTTTGACCGCAACCTCCAGAAAATCCTGCATTTCGGTAAAATTACTTTCCGCGATTGAATAAAGCCCGTGTCCCGTTCTCACAAGCTTTCCCTCGGCAAGAAGTCTGTTTAGATAAACGCGCGATGCCGCTCCGCCAACTCTTTCAGCATCGCGGGCGCGAAATATCTTTTTCTCTCTCGCAAATTCCAGAATTTTTTCTTTCGCTGTCATATCTTGCGTTACGAAATGCAGACATATCTCTGTTAATATACTACATTTTGTAACAAAAAACAATTAGTCTTTAAATTGTGACTGGTGCAAAAATTCGCCAGTGGTGCAAAAATTCGCCACTCAATAAAAAGTCGAAAATCTTTTCGATCTTTGAGGATATTCTCAGCGTGGCGACATCTGACCTGATGGAAAAATTACCCCTCAATTATTTTAAGAACCTATTTGACTCGACCGCTTCACGCGCCCAAAGCGGCGCGAAAGACGGTTTTTGGCGCGTGATTGCCAATGCGAATTCAGTAAATACAGGCAGGTTTCGTCTTAAAGCCGAAAAATAAGCTGTATGCAAAAAAATCGGCGGCAAGCAATGGAACGAGAAGTAGAAATTTCAATTAAACATTATGAGATTTATGAAAAACGCTCGAAAAAATAACGAGATTACAAGTGAAGATTTCGACTCGCTTTTTCTTTGGAAAGTCTTTTGGAAATTGGCTAAAGCCGAAACGCCGCTTATTTTCTGCCTGAAAGTTTTGTTGATTGGAGCAGCATTTATCGTTTTACTGCTTTTTCTCAATCTGCTCGGCGAGTTTGCGTTTCAGTGAAAAAAATCAAGCGGTGAGCAAATCACGGCGGACGGAAACAGAAATTGTTTCCGTTCGGTTCAAATTAAATAAAAACAAGGAGCTTAAAAATTATGTCAGCATCAGTTTCAATTTTAGGAAATTTAGGACGCACGCCGGAAACGCGCATTTCGCCGGACGGAACTTTTATCGCCAGCTTTTCGATTGCCTCGAATTCGGTTCGCAACACGCCACAAGGGACGGTTAAGAAAACCGATTGGTTTCGCGTCACTGCGCTCGGAAATCAAGCCAGAACATTGTCAAAATATGCGAAAAAAGGCAACAAACTGTTCGTTCAAGGCAAATTGACCTTTTATCCGTGGCTTGACCGCGAAGGCACGCCGCAGGTCAGCGCAGATTTGTTATTGCAGGATTTTCAGTTTGTCGGCGGTCAGGAACGTGACGGCGGCGAAACAAACGGCGCAAGCGCGGATTCGGCTGAATATACGGTTGAAACCGAAATCGCCGGCGACGTGCAGGAAGTTGCCGATCAAAGTTTGGATTATTAAAAATTCTCATCACAAATTCACCTGTCTAAACGCCGCTATCCGCTAAATCTCACGCGGGTAGCGGTTTCCTTTTAACGCTCACAAAAATAAACGGGAAAGGGATTTTAGGGTCTGCCAGAAAGTGCTTTAACTAAATTTGGGTGAATGGCAAGTGTCGCCCATAACAAAAGCACTTGCTCCAACTTTTCGGTTGGTTTTAGAGGTAAAATGGCAGATCAACATAACTTAAACATCAATCAACTTAAAATGCACGCCCCCCAAAGTCCGATGCTGGCTTTTCGCCCTGTAGATACGGGTTCGCCGCAGCAAGACTGGTGCAAACACCTGCAAAATTTCCCGCGTTTTCGCCGCGAATTGGAAGAGTTTTCCGTGCTGGGCGATGTAGTCGTCCGAATCGCCGACGGCGTAGAACCGAAACCTTTCGAGCGCGTGAAAATTCTCTCGCTCGAATACGCAGTTAAAACACTTTCTGACGAAACTGACGGGCGCGAGTTTGTGCGCTGCGTCAAAGCAATTGCCAGTCCCGATGCTTCCGTCTATGAACTCGAACAAATTGCCGCCTTTTACTACGGCGAGATTCGTCGTCGCGGCACGAGTGAAGTTTTAACGGAAATGGGGCTGCTCGGAATGCAAATGGAAGCGGTAACGGCGAGCGTTGAAGACCGCGAAATTGATTTCACCGAGTCTGAAACACTTGAACAAAAATTAACTGTTGCGGATGAGCGTCGTATCGAAAAAGCACGGAAAAATCTTTCGCCACTTCCGCTGAAAACTCCGAATTTCGACGACGAAATGAATTCTATTCTTCGTCGCCTCGGCAACTCGAAAATCACTAAAATTCGCACGGATGAGTTTGAAAATTACTATCTCAGCGACGGTAATAAATCCGTCGAAGAACTCGATGCTGATTATATGAGTTTTGAAAAGCTCGAACAATACGACGAAAACGGCGTTCTGGGTTTTTCGATGAGCGATGGTCAGCATTCAGTCGTAGTTTATGAACTGAATAATGAAGTTGACGCTTCATATCTGCCGGAACACGCCCGCGCTCTTGCCAAAGAGATGAATTTGATTTACGTCGGTCATCGAATTGGCGGTGCAGCCACCCAAAAAGCGCGTCATTTCGTAGTTGCACAAGGCATTTTGCAGCAGGAGTTGAAAGAGATGCAAAAAGGCGTTCCGGCACTCTTTTCAACACCGATGCCAACAGTTGATAAATTCTCGAATCTTCCCTTTTCAAATGAAGAATTCAACGAATGGCTGGCGGCAAAACTCGACGAACTTTACCCTCACCGGACATTGCGAAGCGTGCGTCGGTTTATGACTGATAAATCAGGTCGTTTGTTTGAATATCAAGGAACTCAGGAAGTAAATCCTGATTTTGAGGAGATGCAATACGTCGCCGGCGTGTGTCAGATTTTATGGAGTCAGAAACAAGCCGATTTTCATCTTCGGAGTCTGCGCCGCGAAAGCTATCAAAATCTTTATCTCGGCATCCGTAAATGCGTTGATACGGCGGAAGTGGCACGGCTCAAAAAACAAGCCTATGACGATTTCAAAGAACACAAAAAACTCAACCTCAAAGAGTTCACCTCACTCAACACATTGGCAAAATCTCAGGAAGTCAGGCTTGCCGGAAAAACTTCGCAGACGACGCGAAAAACGCTTCTTGAGATCAACGCGGCTTCGGCAAATCGTCTGCGTTATCTCAAGTATTTTCTTTACAACGATGCGGAAATTCAAGTCTTAACCAGACAGGAAAAACAGCAATTGTGGGATGCCGTTCGCGCCCGCGAAACCGCTCTCAAAGCGACCGCTGAAAACCGGATTCCACAAACCAAGCAAACGGTTCAACCGTCGTTTTTGCAACGTCAGCCGAACATTCAGAAACAGGTCGTGCGAGTTACGCCGCGTTCAGTTTAAGGCAGGAAAAATCCAAAAAATATGCGGCTAGCAGTCGAGTGAAAGGCGAAAGATAAATTCGCTTTTCGCTCGAAAAACCGAAAAGAAAAAAGCGGTTAGCAAGATATGCCAATCAGGATTTGGCAAACAGAAAAAAGGCAGAGACACGA
>DAITPE010000136.1:0-11265 GCA_036833775.1 Pyrinomonadaceae bacterium
CAATAAAACATAAAAAACACTTGAACCCGAATTAATTAATGTGTTAGATTAAAAAGTGTGATTTGTCGCTAGAAACCCGCCCGACAAATTGCCAATCAATATCACAAGAAGTTAAACTTACCGCGTAGTTTTAGAAAATCGAAGAGAAAATCCAATGGCAGAAGCGCCCTTTATTATACACGAACAACCGTTTCAGAGAATCAAAAGCGTCTTGGCGCGTTTGTGCGTCGAGTGTGCGGCGCGTGTCGTGTTTTTGGTTGACCGCGACGGTCAGCCGATTGCATTTCACGGCGACATCGGCGATATGGACACGACGAGTTTTTCCAGCCTAGCCGCCGGCAATGTTGCCGCGACGACTTCGATGGCAAAATTGATCGGCGAAGATGTCTTTCCGGCAGTTGTTCACGAAGGCGAACGTGAAAGTATTTTCATCAGCGTTATCGGAAGAAGCCTTTTAGTGGTAGTATTTGATGAGCGTTCGACTCTCGGATTGGTCAAACTCAGAACGAAGAAGGCAAGCCACGAAGTTGCCTCGATTCTCGACGAAGTTGCCAAAGATTCGGCAGCGCACCGTTTGAATAATAATTCGTTCTTTGCCGAAATTACCGACGAAGATATTGATAGTCTTTTCAGTTAAACCAAGTTATATTATAGAATTAGCAAAGCTATGACATTCATTAATTATGCGTCCCGCGAGATTAATTGCAAAATTGTATATTACGGTCCGGGTTTGTGCGGAAAAACCACAAATCTCCAATACATATACGATTCGACCGCGCCCCAAGCAAAAGGAAAATTGATCAGTTTGGCGACGGAAACAGACCGTACGCTTTTTTTCGATTTTATGCCGCTCGAACTCGGAACGGTTCGCGGATTCAAAACACGTTTCCATTTATACACGGTTCCCGGTCAGGTTTATTACGACGCTTCGCGCAAACTTATTTTGAAAGGCGTTGACGGCGTTGTGTTCGTTGCGGATTCGCAGGAAGAACGAATGGACGCAAACGTCGAATCGCTTTACAATCTGGAAGAAAACCTGCAAACGCAAGGCTACAACCTGATGGATTTGCCGTATGTTCTCCAGTTAAACAAACGCGATCTGCCGAACGTCGTTCCCGTCGATGATCTCGTCGGCGAGCTTCAACGCAAAAACGAACCGTTTTTCGAAGCCGTCGCAATGGACGGAACCGGAGTTTTCGACACGCTCAAAGCCGTCGCAAAACAAGTTTTGACCGAACTCAGAAAAGGTTAGGATTTTTATTACAATTTAGAAAAAAGCCGTCGAATCAACGCGATCCGACGGCTTTTTTTCTCATTAATTCTATTCTTTGACTCGTTTTGCCCGCCAAATCAACCAAAAACCAAAAGTCAAAGAATAATTGGCAAACAGTAATATTGAATCAAGGTCAGCCAAAAATGTAATGCTTATTTTCTTGAAACAAGGTTCAAACGGACTCATTAACAAGAGTTCTAAGCCTTGAACAAAATACGTTGAAATACTGACCAAAAGAGCAACCGGAAACATTTTCAAATTTCGCGTTAAACAACACATTGCAATCGCGCACGGAAAAACAAAAAACAATTGCGCAAGTAATAGAAAACCGAACAAGTAGTTTAACAATGGAAAAGTTCCGACAATCACAACTCCGGCGAGCAACATTCGAAATTTCGTAATTGAAAGTTTTCGATGAAAGTCATTTCTAAATGAAGAAATAATAAAACCAATCATTAAACTGAGAAGCAGAAACCCTGAAAAAACAAAATACCAAGGTTCTTTTATCAAAGTTGGTTTCAGAGTTCTTTCGTAGAAAACATTATCCAATTCAGGCAAATTTGCAATATAAGTAAACACAATCCCGCACAGGAAGCCGCTGACAAAAAAATTTATTAATGTGTGCAGATTTCTACTAAACAGGAATTGTTTCAATGCTTCGATAAGGCTTTTCATTATCAAGTGAAATATAGCACCGATTTTAAGTTTTGAGAAGATTTTTTTAATTTTACTTCAATTCCAAAGCTTTTTCGACGGCTTTGCGTGGGTCGATCACGCCCCAGCCTTGGCGATCGACTTCGTAATGCGGAAGGCGTTCAGCAGTCGAGATGAGAATTTTTTTGATCTGCTGCGGCGTCAGCTTCGGGTTTGCTTCGAGCATCTGCGCGGCGACGGATGAAACGATCGGCGCGGCGAAAGATGTGCCGTCAACGTATTTGTAATGCTTGGTGATGACGGCTTCGCGGCGGAGTTTTAAGGCGACGATTTGCCGAAGCATATACGCCGGTCGGTCGAGCGCGGCATCGAGTTCGTCGTCAACGCCGTAGTTTTCACGAATAATTTCGTGCAGTTCGTCGTCGGTCGCGTGGTCGAGCGTGTCGTAAAGTCCGGCTTGTTTGGCGGTCGGCGTGTTCGGCAATATCGGCGCGGGAATCCAGATCGAAGGCGCGATGATTTCGGGTTTTTGCAAACCGTCCAAAGTCGGACCGTAAGACGAACGATACATTCCGCGTTTCGCACGATTGATCGAATTATTGTCGTCAAGCCCGCCGACCGCGATCGCCGACGGCGCAGACGCAGGCGGAAAAACGGGATGATTCGGCAGATGTCCGGCGTTTCCGACCGCGCAGATAATCGTCAAACCTTGCGCGACGCATTCTTCGACCGTTTGCGATAAGCTGTCGTGCAGATAACTCTGCTCGAAATCGCCGCCCGCCGAAATGTTGACGATCTTGATGTTAAATTTCGTGCGGTTTTCTAAAATCCATTCCAAACCGTCTTGAATATTCTGCTCGGTAATGCGTCCGGTTCGTGCTAATTTCACCAAAACAACGTCTGCATCGGGCGCGATTCCGCGATAAAAACCGTTCGACAAACTTCCGTTTCCCGCCGCGACGACGCTCGTCATCATCCCGTGCCAGCTTGCGACATCGGGCTGAAACAGCGACGTTAAGTTGCCGTCTTCGTGCAGTAAATTTCGATAACCGATAATGCGGTTTTTCGGCGTGGTCAGATCGACGTGCGGATAAAATCCCGAATCTAAAAACGCGATCGTCACGCCTTTTCCCGTAAAACGCTCGGCGGCATCGAGACGCAAAGGCGTTGAAAGCACCCGTGAACCGTCTTTTTGCAATGCGGCATCTTGAATGATTTGGTCTTTTGCGCGTTCAAACAATCGAACACAACGCGCGCAAACGGCTTGAAATTCACGCGAATCAGGCGCGTTTGCCTGAATTAAACGCTGTAAATCTTCCGCCAGCGAAACGAGCGGAACGTATTCGTCCTGCGTTTCACGCGAACAAACCGGACAAGTTTTTTCTCCGGCGGCAATATCGGCGGTCGTGGTTTGGCGTTCTAATTGAAGCGATTCGTGCAGTGTCATTTTCGCGGTTTAGTTTTCCACAAACTGCGGTTAAAATCAATTAGAAGAAAGTCTTTGGTCTTTAGTTTTTGTTTTTTGGCAAATGAATTTGAGGCAGTGACAGTAATATATCCTATCGAAACAAAAAACTAAAAACTAAAGACCAAAAACTAAAAACCAATTTCTTATGACTCGAAAAAAAATCGGACTCGCACTTTCAGGCGGCGCGGCGCGTGGTTTCGCGCATCTCGGCGTTTTCAAGGTTTTGCAGGAACATAATATTCCGATTGATTTTGTTTCCGGCACTTCGGCAGGTTCGATCGTCGGCGCGTCGATCGCTTCGGGGCTGAATTTCGAGCAGATTTACGAAATCTCGAAAAAAATCAGTTGGTTTAGGATGACGGGTTTTTCTTATTCGCCGAAGGGTTTGCTTTCAAACGCCGCGATGGGAAATTTTTTCCGCGAGCATCTGCCCGTCGATAAATTTGAAGATTTGCCGATTCCGTTCGCGGCAATCGCCTGCGACATCGAAACGGGCGATGAATACACTTTCAAGGAAAAAGGCGATGTGATCGAAGCGGTTCGTGCAAGCTGTGCGATTCCGGGCGTTTTCGCGCCGATCGAACGCGAAGGGAAAATGCTCATCGACGGCGGCGTGGTCGCGGCGGTTCCGACAAAAGCCGTAAAAAAACTCGGCGCGGAAATCGTCATTGCGGTCGATGTTCTCGCCTGCGGCGCATCGTATCGCGGAACTCCTTCGACGTTGCTCGGCATATTTTTTCAATCTGCGCTGATGTTATTACGCGCTGCTTCGAAAGCGCATCATTACCGCGCCGATGTCGTCGTCATTCCC
Source organism: Pyrinomonadaceae bacterium (assembly GCA_036833775.1). GTDB lineage: Bacteria > Acidobacteriota > Blastocatellia > Pyrinomonadales > Pyrinomonadaceae > JAJQRF01. The sequence goes on from DAITPE010000136.1 coordinate 4,207, forward strand.
GAAATCGCGCATCTTCGTCCCGACGAGATCGGCAAGATCGACGAATTTATCAAGCTCGGCGAACAAGCCGCACTCGAAAAGATCGACGAAATAAAACAACTGATCGCCGAACCTGATTCAACTTTGGTCACGGACGGACTGAGTTAAGAAATTTTTCAACCGCAGATTTACGCAAATAGACGCGGATAAAGAAACGAAAAATAAATGATTTTGCCCACGAAATACACGAAAGAAACGAAAAAAAATCAAGAAAGAGTTTTTTGGCTTTCTTTTCGTGCTTTTCGTGTATTTCGTGGGCAAAATATTTTTTCTTATCCGCGTTTATTTGCGTAAATCTGCGGTTAATCAAAAAAATGAAAGAAATAGGAATCATCGGATTCGGACAATTCGGACAATTTATGGCGCAGCATCTCGCGCCTTTTTTTGCTGTTTCGGTTTTTGATAACGCAAATCTTCAAAGAGAAGCAGAAAACTTAGGCGTGAATTGGTGCGATTTTGAAACTGCCGTAAGCAAACAAATCGTAATTTTTGCCGTCCCGCTTGCCGCGTTTGAAACGGTTTTGAAACACGCCGTTCCGTTTCTGCAAGTTGATGCAATGTGTTTCGACGTTTGTTCGGTGAAAATGAAACCGCTTGAATTGATGCGCGAGATTTTGCCCGAAACGGTCGAAATTATCGGCACGCATCCGCTTTTCGGACCGCAAAGCGGACGCGAAGGAATCGACGGAATGCGCGTCGCACTTTGCCCTTTACGAACCGAAAAAAACGAAAAGATCAAACGCTTTTTAGTTGATAATTTACACTTGAAAGTCTTTGAAAGATTGCCCGAAGAACACGATCAAGAAATGGCGCACGTTCAAGCCTTGACGCATTTCGTCGCCCGCGCACTGGACGAACTTCACGTCGTCGATTCCGAACTCGCCACTGTTTCATACGAAGAATTAATGAAAGCGGCACGACTCGTCAGCGAAGATTCGTGGGAACTTTTTCAAACCATTCAGCAAGGAAATCCGTTTGCCGAAACAAAACGTAAAGCCTTTATCGAAAAACTTGTCGAACTCGAAGATCGAATGATTGAATAACTTAACATTTATTTAATGCCCTAAAAAAAATAATTAGTTTGAAATAAGGAGTCGGGCAAAATAGAATTACTGCCTTTTTCACTATTGGACTTTTTGAAGTAAATCGAAAATCTTGCAGAGAAAAAAAAGAAGCGCGAAATCGGATTTTTCGCGCTTCTTTTTTTGTTTTTCAGCTAATTTTTTATCTTCAATTTTGAAAAAGGTAAAAAACGATCGGTGTTGATAAATCAAATCTGTCGTTCAAATTTCATTTTTCCGTTTCAGGCTCAGCTATTGCTTTCTTCTTACGGCTTTTTCTGGTCAAAGCTTCTTCGATCGAAAGTCCTTTTTCCAGTCGGCGGAGAAACGTGCTTTGGTGAACGCCGTATTTTTCCAAGATGTCCCTGAACGTCAAGTTTTCGCCCTTGTATTCAAAAGTTCTGGCGCGGGTTTTGCGACCGTCGGCAAACGGTTCGAGTCCGAAACATTGTTCAAGCGGATAGCCCCGCACAAAACGATTGTAATAAGTATGTTTTTCGACTCCTAAAGCCCTGAATGCTTCCGACAGGTTTTTATAACCTTTGCCGGCAATGACGACTTTATAAACAGGCGGTTTCGGTTCGGGCGGAACGTAATTTTTTCTTTTCTTCGGCGGAACCAGATCGTCGCCGCGACATCCTCTGTAATATCTTCTGTAAACCGTCATCTCCTTGATGCCGTAAGTGCGGGCGATCGAAGGCAAATTCGGATATTCGACACCTTCGACCAGATGCGCACCTAAAATGGTTTGCGGGATAGTATGTTTCGCACTCGTCAATGCCCTTTCGATCGCCACGCCTTTGAGAACGCGCGCCCTGAAAGTTTCCGGGCTGACGACCGCCATATCTTTGTTGTCATTGTAACAATCCCTGATCGATTGATATTCTTTCCCTTTAAAGACAATTTTGACTTGTTCCACCATTTTATTTGCTAACCTGCTCTAGATTTTATAGAAAAATCGAAAAAAAACCAAAAGTTCTCTGAATATAGCAATTAAGATCAGCCTTGATGCAACCTTAAGATTGTCGTTTATTTTGCAATAAAATCTTTGCAATTAACCTCGCGCGAAAAGCGTTTGTTTTAAGAAGGAATGGAAAAATTCTCCATTCCTTCACTTGTTCTCATCTTATCTAATTGAATTTACTGTGGAAAAAACGGCAAACGGCGGATGCGGTTGCCGGTTAGTTTGAAATAAGCGTTGGCGATTGCCGGGGCGATCGCGGGAACGCCGGGTTCGCCGACGCCGCCGATTCCGACGCTCGGATTCGGCGGCAGAATGCTGATGTTGATCTGCGGCATTTCGCGGAGTTTTATTTTGCGCGTGTTGTTGAAATTGCTGACGCTCGAAGTCCCGTTCGTAAATTTCACCTGTTCCCAGAGTGCGGCGTTGATGCCGTGAACGATTCCGCCTTCGATTTGTGCTTTGACCTGTTCGGGATTGACCGCGCGACCGCAATCGACCGCGCACCAAATATTGTGGAGTTTGATCTGTCCGCTTGTCAGCACAGAAATTTCGACGACTTCGGCGACGATACTGCCGAAACATTGTGTCATCGCGATTCCTCTGGCGCGACCGCTCGGAACGCTTCCGTTCCAGTTCGCGTCCGCCGCAACTTTGTCGAGCACGGCAAGCGCGCGCGGGCTTGTGTCGAGATGTATTCGCCGAAATTCATACGGATCGATTCCCGCGCTTGCGGCAAGCTCGTCCATCATACTTTCGGCGGCAAAACAATTGATCGAATTGCCAACCGAACGCCAAAAACCGACCGGAATCGGAACGGGCAGAACGAGATGATTGACGAGGCGCGATTTGAACGAATACGTCAATCCGCTCGCCGTCGTCGAACCTTCGACTGCTTGGCTGTCAACATTCGCCGTCGTGCGTCTTTGCAGAGTGATCGACGGCGAACAATTACTATATTTCCAGCTTTTTACTTTTTTATCTACGTCCAAACTCGCTTCGATCTGCACGACCGCCATCGGACGATATTGATCGCGGCGGTAATCTTCTTCACGCGACCAGATCATTTTTACAGGACGATTGATCGCCATTGCGACCTGAATCGCCTGACTGATAAAATCCTGCTCGAATTTTCGTCCCAAACCGCCGCCAAGAAATGTCGTATTTAACTGAATTTGCGCGGCGGGAATTCCGGTCAAAGCGGTCGCGGTCGCGACGGTTGCTGCTTGGCTTTGCGTCGGTGCCCAAATCTCGCAAAGCTGATTCGGCGCAGTTCCCGTAATGCGCACCGTGCAATTTAAAACTTCCATCGGCGCGTGTGCCTGATACGGCAGATAATATGTCGCCGTGATCGGTTTGCTCCAATTCTTGAATTTTCTCGTGCTTCCGAATCTTTCAGCCTGCCGCGTATCGGGTGCGCCGTTCTTTAAATAATCTTCGGCTTGCGCAAAAAACGCGTCGCTGTTCAAATTTTGCGACGACGCGGGAATATTCCAGTTTGCATTTAATTGCGAAGCCATCCGCATTGCCGACCAAGTGTTCGTGCCGACCACCGCGACGGCGTTGATCATTCCGGTCGTTTCCGTTCCGCGTCCGTTTCCGGCAGTTACTTGCAAAGGAACGACAGCGATCGCGCCCGAAGGCGTTGACGGCGTGGCGGCGAGCGTTCCGCCGAACGACGGGCAATGTTTGACGGCGGCGTAAACCATCTCGGGAAGCCGCACGTCGATCCCGTAAACCGCGCCGCCCGTGATCTTTGCGGGAATATCGACGCGTTTAAGTCCCGTTCCGATATAGCGCAATTGATTGTCGGGAACAAGCGTCGGATTCGTCGGAACGGGCATCGTCGCGGCAAGTGCCACAAGCTGTCCGTAAGTCAAAAATGCATTATTCTGCGTATTCGTAACGCGCCCGTTTGCCGCCTGACAATTTGCGATTGGAATGCTCCAAGTTTGTGCGGCGGCGGCTTTCAGCATCTCACGCGCCGTTGCTCCCGCAAGCCGCAGAGATTGATAATAACCGCGCATACTGCCGCTGCCGACGGTCATCTGTGCGTTGTAAAGCGGATTTTTATAGATCGAATTCGCGCCTGCCTGCTCGACGATGACGTTGTTCCAATCGACCATCAAATCTTCGGCGATAAGCTGCGCAAGCCCCGTTAAAATTCCCTGTCCCATTTCGGAACTGCCGACCAAAATCGTGACGGATTCATCCACGCCGATTCTCAGCCACGTCCCCAATTGCGTTTCGGCTAAAGCGGCGTTCGGTCGTGCGCCGGATTCGATCGCCGCCGCGAAAGCCTTTTCGCCGCCGTCGAAACTCATCTTCAAAACGAACGCGCCGCCGACCAGACTCGCAATAAAACTCCGACGGCTGACTGAATTTTCATCCTTCTTCGTCATAATTTCGCCTCCTTTCTAACCTTGCAGACTCAGGATCGCCGCGCGGATGCGCTGAAACGTGCCGCACGAACAAATATTGCTGACTTCGTTGATGATCTCGGCTTTCGGTCGTCCGTCGTTAATTTCGCCGACGATTTCCATGATCATTCCCGATTGACAGTAGCCGCACTGCGGAACTTGTTTATCGATCCACGCCTGCTGAACCGGATGCAGACCGCCGGCGGCAAGCCCTTCGATCGTCGTGATCTGTTTCCCGACCGCACCGCCGACATCGTATTCGCAGGTTCGTTCGGCGCGACCGTTGATTAAAACCGTGCATGCGCCGCAAAGCTCGCGCCCGCAGCCGTATTTCGTGCCCGTTAAACCAATCACGTCGCGCAAAACCCACAGCAACGGCATATCGGTCGGCACATCCACCTGATAACTGACATTATTGACATTTAGCGTAATCATTTTGACTCCTTTTCAAGATCGCCGAAAGCGATCGATTTTCTGTTAAATGGCGGAAAATAAATCCGGTTTCAAACGCAGGATTCGTAAAATTCCCCAAAGGCTCGAAGTAACGGCAGACGATCAAATAATACTCCGCTTTAAAACAAAAGTCCCTTTCCGAGATTGTTTGATACATCGAAATTAAAAAAAATTAGAATTTAAAGAAAACAAGATGCACAGATCATTTATTAAACCGTTTCACAGGCAAACCTGCGTCAAAAAAACTAATCTTTGAAAGTCGCTTCGATGATCGTTTCTAAATCGGAGCAATCTTCGGCAATAAAATCTTTTGGTTTCACGAAAATAATTATTTCCGTTAAACCTTTGTGGATCAACTGTTTGGAAGTTTACTGCCGATTTTTGGTTGAGAAGATGTGAATTTCTTCGGCAAAAAGGTTCATTTTTTTGTGTCAAAAAAAATCATTGTAATTCTTTTTATTTTCAAATATATTTTAATAAACCGTAATTGCAACGACATTTCAAAACCTGATATGAAAAGACAATTGTCTTTTCAAACAACATAACATCGCGGCTCAGTGAAATATTTTTCGGCTGAACCGCTGCATAGTTTTCCCGCAGTATTTTCAAGGTCAAAAGGAGAAAAATAATTATGGAAGTAAAAACCAATGTGACGCTTTTGATTCCTAAACGGAAACTTTATTGCGATTTTGAAATTAATCTAGACCGTTTGCCGATCACGGGCAATCCGAGAACCGACGGCGATTATGTCGGAACTTGGAACGAGATCACCTACAAGCCAACGCCTGCCAGACAAGGTTATTCAAGATTTAATTTTTTCGCAGACTTGGCGGGCGATGCATATTTCGACAAAGGCACGGCGGATTTCAACTTGTTTTTATACAAATTCGGAACATCGGCGGCAGCGAATCCGCAAACTCTCGCACGAATTCAAATGCAGGTTTTGCAGCACGCTTTTACACCCGGCACAGAATCGTGGGCAAAAAAGGCTCAACTGCTTCCGCAAATCGAAGAGATCTTCGCAATTTTTTGGCAGTAATAATATGAGCTTTTAAGCGGAAGTTGTTAAAGCCGAAGCAGTTTTACATCTTACCGCAGATCGAGTTTCGATCTGCTCTGATTTTTGCAATTTTTGTTGTCAGCGAACCGTTGGATTATAGTATGATTGTTTCTGACACAGATAATTTTTCTTTTTAACGGCTTTATCGGAAAAGGCAGATTTATTGCTTTTCAAACAAAATACCATCGAGATTCGGTTGGCTTGATTTTTCCGAACCAATACATATTTTCCGGCAATATTTTCAAACTTATAAGGAGTTCAAACAATGAAAACCAACTATCCCCGAATGTTTCTAAAAACTTTATTTATTGCGTTCATTACGCTTTTTATCGCGCAGGGCGCAAGTTTTGCCGCCACGATCACGGTCAATACGACGGTCGATGAAAACGGCACGGGCGCAAATTGTTCACTGCGCGAAGCGATCAATGCCGCGAATACCGACGCGGCTTTCGGCGGCTGCACGGCAGGTGCGGGAGCAGATACGATCAATTTTTCCGCGCTTTTCAATACGGCGCAGACGATCCAATCAACCGTCGCCCAATTGTTCATTAATACGCCGATCACCATCAACGGTCCGGGTGCGAATCTTTTGACGCTTCAGAACGTGATTCCCGCCGGAGCGAACAGCCGTGTTTTTCAAGTCCAGTCAACGGGAACTTTGAATCTGAGCGGCGTGACCGTGACGGGCGGAAACACGACATCGGGAAACGGCGGCGCGGGAATTCTCGTTTCGGGCGTTGCCAATTTGACCAATGTTCACATCACCGGAAACGCGGCGGACGGATACGGCGGCGGCATTATCTTTGATGGACCGGGAACGACTAACTCGATCACGAACTGCACGATTTCAAACAACACCTCGAACGGAAGCGTTAACGGCGGCGGCGGTGCGGGCATCGACAACAGCGCGAACCTGACGATCGTCAATTCGACGATTTCGGGTAATGTCAAAAACAGTGCCATTCAAAACGGCGGCGGTATCTTTAATTTCAGCGGCAATTTGTCGATTACCAGTTCGACCATCACCGATAACGGCGCGATCGGTGCGGGAAGCACGGGCGGCGT
>DAITPE010000137.1:0-11254 GCA_036833775.1 Pyrinomonadaceae bacterium
CAATCAATACACCGCCGATTTTTACCCAGGAAACAAATCCGGTAAAAATGCCGCCGATTCTTCCGCAGCAAACGACGAATCCGGTCGAAACGCCGCCGATCTTTGAACAGCCCGAAACGGTAAAGACCGAAATGGACACACAAAAATTTATCATCAAAGTTCCGCCTTCCGTCGAAACGCCGCCGATTATCGTTGCGCCGACGAATGAAAATCCGCCGATCAAAAACGTAACTTTGAATACGAATACGAAAAGAATCGAACAAAATACGCAGGAAACGCCGCCGATCGTCGTTTTGCCGCAAAATTCGGACACGCAAAAAGAATCGACCACGACGAAGGAAATGTATTGGAATTCGATGGTGAAAGTTCAAAATCCTTCGACAACGCAAAAATCCGAAAATAATACTTCAAAAAACGAAAATAATACCGCAAAGGTCGAATTCAACACGGCGAAATCAGAAAATAATACTTCCAAAACCGAACCTTTGCCGACGATCTTGCTGAATACGGACAGAACGAACGCAACGCGTGAAAAGGATTGGAACACGAGCCGCGAACCGCAAACGGCTGAAATCAATATGGTTCAGCAAGTTCTAAATTTGTCGAAAATGAATGGTAAAGCAGTCAAACGCGAAAACAATTCAAGCGTGAACACAAGCGTCACGGACGGAAAAAATGAAGATTACACACCGATCTTGATTCCGAATGAAATCGGTTCGGTCGAATATTCGGTGAAAACTGCAAACTCAACAAATTCAACGGATAAACCGTCGAAACTCGAAAATATTTTGTTCAATTTGATCGTTCCGAAATCGGCGGAAACCGCAGAAACTGGCGATCAAAAAAGTTTCGGGAAAATCTCGCTCGATGAATTTCAAATTAAGGACGCACCGAAAAATTCAAAAGTAGCGAATTTTGAAAATGAACTGACGGCAAACGCACAAAATTCCGATTCGGGCGAACTCGTGATCGAAGCAAATTCTGAACTTTTTACAAAATCGGTTTTCCCGAAACGCAAAGATTTGGCTTCGGCTTACGAAGCGGCAAATTTTATTCGCGGCGAAGATTCGAGCGGCGTGAAATTTGAAATTCCGCAAGAAGTGAAAACCCCGAATTCGGTTGAAAAATCGCAGATTTCCGAACAAGTCGAAATGAAAATGACCGAGCTTGCCGCGAAAGTCGAGCAGACGAAAGAGACGCAAATATTGAAAATGCGTCTGCATCCGGCGGAACTCGGAACGGTCGAAATTCATCTCGAAAAAAACGCGAACGGACATCTGCAAGCGCATCTTTCGACCGAAACCGAAACGGCGCGAACGGCTTTGCACGAAAATATTGACCAATTGCGCAACACGCTCGAAAAAGCGGGCTGGCAAGTCGGCGCGGTCGAAGTTTCTTCTTCGACGACTTCGACAACGCATTATAACGGCAATCAGCAAAACACAGATTCCGATCAAAACAATTATTATCAATCGTTTAGCAGAAACGAAAACGCCAAAAACATCGCTCAAACCGAAACGAATGACAAAGACGATCTTTCGCATATCGTCAGTTTGAGAGCTTAAAATTTTCCAAAAATCGAGGTAAAAATGAACGTAAATTCAATCTTAAACACAACCGCCAACAAAACCGATTCGAATTCTTCGTCTTCGCCGACGCAAACAAAATCGTCCGAAGATCAGAAAAATATGTTTATGACGCTGCTCGTCGCGCAGTTGAAAAATCAAGACCCGCTTCAGCCGCAGGATAATACGGCTTTTGTCGCACAGCTTGCCCAATTCAATTCGCTCGATCAATTGATCGGAATCCGCGAATCGATGGATCAGCTCGTCAACGCTCTGCAAACAACTACCAACTAACCCGAAATTTTTCCAAAACTTCCATAAAATAAAGGAGATTTACCAAAATGACATTTTCATTTAACGCATCGCTTTCCGGCTTAAATGCCAATTCAAACGCTTTATCCGTCGTCGGCAACAACATTGCAAACGCCAACACCGTCGGTTTTCGCGGAAGTATGATCACGTTTTCGGACGTTTTCGCCAATTCATACGGCGCACGTTTGAACGGCGCGGGACTTTCGCTGCAAATCGGCGACGGTGTGCAGACTTCTTCAATCCAAACGAATCTGGCGCAGGGAACGCTTGACGAATCGGCTTCGTCGCTTCACACGGCGATTCAAGGAAACGGATTTTTCGTCGTCAAGCAAAACGACGACACGCTTTCATACACGCGTGCCGGCGATTTTACGCTTAATAACGAAGGTTATCTGATCACGCCGCGCGGCGACCAAGTTCAAGGTTATCCGGCGATCGGCGGTGTCATCACGCCGGGTTCGTCGCTCACTTCGCTGAGAATTCCGATCGGTCAAACGCTGCCGCCGCAAACGACTTCGAGTGCTTCGATGAGAATCAATTTGAATACGAACGCCGCAACCGGCTCGGATTTTCACGCGACGATCCAAGTTTACGATTCACGCGGAACGACCCGAACGCTCGACATCAAATTTACGCGTCTTGCCGACGGAACTTTCGACGCGACCGCCACGCTCGATAATGTTGCTACACAGCTTTCGTCAAACGGCGGTGCTTCGGGAACTGCGCCCGTAAATTTCAGTTTCGATTCAAACGGCGATCTGCTTTCGCCGACGCAGTTTTCGATTCAGCCCGATCAAACACAGCTCGGCGGCGCGACGCTTCCTACGATCGAACTTAATTTGCGCGAAATCAATCCCGACGGTTCGCTCGGCGGTTTTAATATCGTCAGTTATGCGCGTCCGTCATCAAATTCGGCGAACAATCAAGACGGCTTTCCTCCGGGCGAACTTTCGGGTTCTTCGATCGATCCGAGCGGCGTTGTTCTCGCGATTTTCTCAAACGGACAAACGCGCCCGATCGGACAATATGCGCTCGCCACATTCAATTCGTCCGAAGGTCTTTCCAGACGCGGCGACAACCTTTTTGCTGAAACGCTCGCATCCAACCAAGCGACGATCGGCGCACCGGGTTCAGGCGGTCGCGGACTCGTTTCGGGCGGATACTTGGAACGCAGCAACGTCAATATTACCAACGAATTCGTTAAATTGATCGAAGCTCAACGCGCTTTTCAATCGAATTCAAAAGTGATCAACAGCTTGAACGAAACCTTCCAATCTTTGCTTCAAGTCATCTAAAGTTATTCGATTCTTCGCCGATAAGTAACTAGAACGCAGTAAGCGTTTGAACTCATAAACTTAACGGCGAAGAATGTTTACGACAATTCAACAAAACATCTTCGCACGGATAAACGAGAACCTTAAACGGAAAGTTTATCCGTGTTTTTTTCAAAAATAACCGACTGAAAATCTAATCTTTTTATGTTTATTATTATCGGAATCGTTTTTACCCTGATCGCGGTTATCGGCGGATTTATGATGGTCAACGGTCCGCTCGGCACGTTGATCCAGCCGTCGGAAATGGTCGTCATTATCGGCGCGGCGATCGGTGCGGCGATTACGTCCAATCCGCTCAAATTCCTGTTGAAACTCACCAAAACACTTCCGGCGGCACTAAAAGGAACTCCGTATAATAAAAACGCTTATTCGGAAGTTTTGCGGATGCAGTACGACATTTTTGTAAATTCTAAGAAAAACGGTCTGCTTTCGCTCGAAGAAGACGTAAACAATCCGCATTCGTCCTCGATCTTTTCAAAATATCCGACATTTGTTCACAATCACCACGCCGTCGAATTTTTCTGCGACGCGATGAAAATGCTCGTCAACGGCGCGTGCTCGCCCGAAGAACTCGAAATGATGCTCGATACCGAAATGGAAACGCATCACGAAGAAGCGGGAATTTCGCCGAATATGGTTACGAAAGTCGCCGAATCATTGCCCGGACTCGGAATCGTCGCGGCGGTTTTGGGAATCGTCGTCACGATGTCGCATTTGGACGGACCGCCCGAAGAATTAGGTCATCACGTCGGCGCGGCGCTCGTCGGAACATTTCTCGGTTTATTGCTTTCTTACGGAATGGTGGGACCGATCGCTTCAAATATGGAAGGTTTGAATCTCGATGAAACCAAATATTACAACTGCTTGAAAACCGGAATCGTATCTTTTGCCTTCGGCGCGGCTCCGTCAACTGCGGTCGAATTTGCCCGCAAAACGATTTTCAGCATCGATCGCCCGTCGAGCGAAGAACTCGAACCGCTTTTGAAGGAAATAAAACCGAGATAGTTCTTAGTCTTTGGTCTTTGGTTTTTAGTTTTTCGGCAAAAAAATATATTCCAAAAACTAAAAGCTAAAAACAAATAACCAATTTTATGGCAGAACCGAACAAAGAAGAAGAGAATAAGCCGCGACGGAAAAAGAAAGCCGCGAAACATCACGCCGGACATCACGGCGGTGCGTGGAAAGTTGCGTTTGCCGATTTTATGACGGCGATGATGGCTTTATTTCTCGTTCTCTGGCTCGTTTCGCAAGCCGACACGAAACTCAAACAAGCGATCGCGCAATATTTTCGGTCGCCCGGTGTTTTCGACACGATGAAAGGCGGAATCTTGTCGCAAGCCAAAAAGGTCAGCCGCGAACCGACGAGCTTGACCTCGAAAGACGACGAACAAGGGCTTTTTTCGGTTGCACAAAGATTGGAAAAAAGTATTTCATCGCGTCCCGAATTCAAAAAATACAAAGATCAGATTAGGATTCAGGTGACGGACGAAGGTTTGAAAATCGAATTGATCGACGAAGCCGAACGCGTTTCTTTTCCGTCGGGCAGCTCGAATATTTCAGCCGAAGCGAAAATGATTCTCGAAGAAATCGCCAAAGGTTTGTGCGAGCTGCCGAATAAAATAAATATCGGCGGACATACGGACAGTCAAATTTTTGCGTCTGATAACGGTTATTCAAATTGGGAATTATCTGCTGATCGGGCAAATGCTGCGCGGCGTGTTTTACAGTCAATTTGTGTAAAACCCGAACAAATCAATCGAATCGTCGGCTATGCCGATACCGAACCGCTCGATCCTTCAAATAAAATGTCGCCGTCTAATCGCCGCATCAGCATTATGGTTTTGCGTTTGGCGATGGAAAACAGCGACAGCGCGGCGGCTGATGACAAAGAAGCTTCGGAAATTATCGAAAAACGGCTGAAGGATAAAGAATCACAGCCGATCAAAGAAAAATCCAATTCGGAAAATTCTCAAAAGGAAGAAACGAAATCAATTTCAAACTCGAATATTTCGGCGGAAAATAAAGCGGTCGAATCCGAAAAGAAAAGCGAATCTTCGACGGAAACCGAGAAGAAAAGCGATAAAACAAAATTAATGAACAGCGGGGCAGTCAAAGTTGGTGAACCGGACATTGTGCCGAATAAACCGAAAATCAAAGAATAAATATTCAAAAAAAATATGAAAAACAATCTTAAAATGCTCAAAAAATTCATTTCTTTACTGCTTGCCTTAATGCTTTTGTTTTCTTTTACGACAATTTTTATGAGCGGCTGCGGTTCGTCGAAAGCTTCGGAAGAAAAGAGTAAATCGAAGAAAAAGAAGGCGGTTGCTGAAGAAGAAGAAACGGACGAAGAAAAAGATAAAGAAGACAAAAAAGAAGAAAAACCCGAGGCAAATAAGTCTGATAAGAAAGACGAAAAAACGGACGATAAAAAAGACTCTAAAAAGGACGAAAAAGTTGAAAAGGGTCCGTCGGGCGAAGATGTTTGGAAAGATTTGATGGAAGGAAACAAGCGTTTCGTTGCCGGAAAACACACTACGCCGCAGCTTATTTCGATGCGTCAAGGTTTGGTTGCGGGACAAAAACCGAAAGCGATCATTCTCGGTTGTGCCGACAGCCGCGTTCCGCCCGAGCTTCTTTTCGATAGAAACTTGGGCGAAATCTTTGTCGTCCGCGACGCCGGAAATGTTGCCGATGAAGTTACTCTCGGAAGTATCGAATACGCCGTCGAACATCTGCACGTCAATTTACTCGTAATTCTCGGACATGAAAGCTGCGGCGCGGTTGCGGCGGCGGTTTCAGGCGAAGAAATGCCGACGAAAAATCTAAAGGCGATCGTCGAAAGAATCCAGCCTGCGTTTGACGGTTCTACGACCTGTCCGCTCGGCGGAAAAAGCAATCTGGACTGTGTGAAACTGAATGTCGAACACAGTGCCGAAGACGTTATCAAACAAAGCCCGATTATAAAAGAAGCATTGAAAGAAAATCTGACGATCATCAAGGCTGTTTACAAGCTCGATACCGGTGAAGTTACTCGCTTGAACTAAACCTCTTTGCCGGAATCAAAACTCGAATCCGAACTTGTTTTTTGCATTTGGTTCGGATTCGAGTTTTTTTATTTTAAAGTGTCGGTTCATTGACGCGGCTTGTCAAAAAAAAGTCGAAATCTATAAAAAATCAGCGAAATATTGATGAAAAACAAGCGTTTTCGCTATGGCACAAGTTTCGCTAAAGCAATTAATGGAGGATTTTTATGTCCGAAGAAATGAATGAAATTCCCGTAGCCGAAGAAGAAGCCGCGCCGACGGGCGGCGGAAAGAAAAAGTTAATTCTCTTGGTTTTAGTAGTTTTACTGCTGGTCGGCGGCGGCGGCGGTGCGTATTTTTTCTTTTTCCGTCATTCGGCGGCTGAAGAAGGCGAAGAAACCGCAGAAGCCAAAGATACCGGAAAGAAAAAATCAAGCAAGAAAAAAGCTGTCGAAGAAGATGAGGAAGAAGAAACTCCGAAAGACGGTAAAACTTCATCCGCTTCAAAAAGTTCGCTAAAATCGGCGATTCCGAGCGATGAAGATGTAAAATCGGTAATCGAATTACAACCGTTTATCGTTAATTTGGCGGATGAAGATCAAGCGCGTTATCTGCGTTTGAGCGTCAGCGTCGGCATCGGCGGCGAAGAAGGCGGAAAGGAAGAAAAAGCCAGTCCGATCTTTATTACGCGTGTTCGCAACGCAATGCTCGCCGTACTTTCCGTGAAATCTTCGGAAGAAGTTTTGACCGTCGAAGGAAAAGCAAAACTCCGCAAAGAATTATTAAAAGCCGCGCAAGCCGCTTCGGAGGAACCGCATGTCGAAGCAATCTATATCACAGATTTTATCGTCCAGCTCTAATAGTTCAACGTCGAAAATGAAACAGCACAACGAAGAAACCGTCAAATCTTGGCAAAATTTTATGGATTTACGTTTGCCGCTTTCCGTCGAACTCGGCAGCACGAAATTGAAAATTCGTGAAATTCTCGAACTCGAACCGTCGAGCGTTATTAAATTAACGCGTTCGACCGGCGAAGGCGTCGAAGTTTGCACCGATAATCAGGCTTTGGTGCGCGGTGAAATCATCGCCATCGAAGACCGCGCCGGAGTTCGCGTCAACGAAATTATTACCGAAGAAGAATAAATGAAAAGCGTTTCGATAATTAAAGTTTTGATGTTCCTTTTGCTTTTTTGCGTTTCAAACGCTTTTTCGCAAGCCGCAAACACCGAACAAACTCAAACTGAAACTCAAGTAATGAGCGAAAACGACCGCATTCCGTTTATGCAGACGGAAGAAGCGGCGAAAACTCAAGACGCAAGCGGCGGAAGCCTGATCTTGAGAACTTTCGGCGCGATGCTTTTGATCGTCGGTTTGATATTTTTCGGAGCTTGGGGAATGAAAAAATTAGGATTCGCGAATTCTCCCACAAAGTTGTTATCAGACGCGCCCGAGCTTTCCGTTTTGAATTCCGTCAATTTAGGGAACGGTCGCACGATCTCAGCCGTGAAATTCGGCGAAAAAGTTTTGCTTGTTGGTTCGACCTCACAATCCTTCACACTTTTGGCGGAAGATTTAGGCAAGAACGAAGCGGTTTCAAACAATCCGCGTTCGGTTGCCGATCTTCTTGCCGAAGAAAATTTCGATTTTGAAGCCGAATTGACCGAAGCGCAGAAACGGCTCGGTTTGAACGCCGAAAAAGGAGAAACGGTTTAATGAAAAATTTAGTTTTGACCGCCTTTTTCGCCGCGATATTATTTTTCGGTTTTACATTTACCGCGCAAGCTCAGCCGAATTTGCCGAAACCGCCAGCCACGCCCGAAGTCAAAGTCGATTTGACGAAAACCGCCAACAGCTCGACGCCTTTGCAGATCATCGTTCTGCTGACGGTTTTGAGTTTTATTCCGGCTTTGCTCATTTCGATGACGTGTTTTACGCGGCTCATCGTCGTGTTTCACTTTCTGCGGCAGGCTTTGGGAACGCAGGAAACGCCGAACAATCAAGTTCTTTTAGGTCTTTCGCTTTTCATCACGCTTTTCGTGATGACTCCCACGCTTACACAAATTTATAACGACGCATACAAACCGATGTCGGAAGGCACGATGACGCAAGCCGAAGCTTTGGAAAAAGGTTTGGTTCCGCTGCGTGCGTATATGCTCAAACATACGCGCGAAAAGGATTTAGCGTTGTTTCTCCGATTGGCAAAAGCACCGCGACCGAATTCGCCCGACGACGTTCCGACAACTTCGTTAGTTCCGGCGTTTATGATCTCGGAACTGAAAACGGCGTTTCAGATCGGATTCGTTTTGTTTCTGCCCTTTTTAGTAATAGATTTAGCAGTTTCGAGCGTTTTGCTCTCGATGGGAATGATGCAATTGCCGCCCGTGATCGTATCGATGCCGCTGAAAATTCTGCTTTTCGTGATGGTTGACGGCTGGTTTTTGATCGTCGGCTCGCTTGTCAAAAGTGTGATGTGATTTTTTGTAATTCGTCCTTCGTTCTTTGTCCTTTAAAAAAATCAATCAAAAGCGAGAGGGGAATTGCGAAGGACGACAGACGAATAACGAATAACGAATTTATGAACGACGCTCTTATAATTTCTTTAATCCAAAACGCGCTTTCGACTTTAATGTGGATTTGTGCGCCGATGATGATTGCGGCGATCGTGATCGGAGTTGTCGTTTCTTTGATTCAGACTTTGACTTCGATTCAGGATCAGACGTTTTCGTTTGCGCCGCGCGTAATCGTGATATTCGGGATATTTTTGTTTATATTTCCTTGGATTTTGCGGATTTTGGTAACTTTTACGTCGTCGATCTTCAGCGATTTTACGCAGTTCATTAAATAGAGAAAAAACTTGGAACCGTTTGAAGTCCCATTGCGTCCTTTTTTGATCTTTCTCGTCGTTTTGGCGAGAATCGGCGGCTTGGTCACATTTGCGCCGTTCTGGTCGCACAAAGCCGCGAACACAAAAATTCGCGTCATTTTAGCTTTCGTTCTTGCACTCGCACTTACACCTTTGTTAGCAAATAAACTCGAAACTCCGCCGGACGAAACTTACGCGATGGCGATTGTTTTGATGGGCGAAGTCGTGATCGGTTTGATTTTGGGCTTTGCCGGAAAACTGATTTTTTCAGGTTTGGAATTGGCGGCGCATTTTATCGGTGCGCAGATGGGATTTTCGCTCGCGGGAACGATCGATCCTTCGACGCAAGCGCAAACGACAGCGTTCGGAATCATCGCACAGATGCTCGGATTGATGGTTTTGCTCGGCGCGGACGGACATCATTGGTTTTTGGCGGCGACTGTCAAAAGTTTTACGACGACCGCGCCGGGAAGTTTCTCGATTTCGGCGCAGATGCTCGAAGTAATGTTAAGACTTTCCGCAGACGCTTTGGTCGTCGGCGTAACGCTTGCCGCGCCGGCGATCATCGTTTTGCTTTCGGTCGAATTCGCGCTCGAATTTTTCGGGCGAACTGCGCCGCAGTTTCAAGTTTTTATCCTTGGTTTCCCGATCAAAATCGCCGTCGGCTTCTGGATCGTCGGCGCGTCTTTGTATTTTCTGCCGAACGCGATGCGCGACGTGATGTCGCAGATGTATCACGGGTTGGTGCAGATACTCGGAGCGATGTAAATATGGGATTTGGGATTGCGAATTTGGGATTTGCCGTTTCATCCTACAAATCTCAAAATCCAAACAAAATCCGCAATCCCAAATCCTAAATCCCAAATCGAAATATGTCATCGGAACGCACAGAGAAAGCCACGCCCAAGCGTCGGGAGGACGCGAAGAAGGAAGGGCGCATTGCACGCGGGGCAGAGCTTCCGGCGGCGATGACGTTTCTCGGCGTTTTGTTTGCGTTGAAGTATGTCAGCGGCGATATTTTTTCCAAGACCGGCTATTTTATGCAGACTTCCGCGCATAAGATTGCCGATCTCAAAGTTTTAAGTCCCGACGACGTTCACGTTCTTATGCTCGAAGGCGGCAAGGTTCTCGGGTTTTTTGTTTTGCCCGTCGTCGTAATCGCATTTGCCGCGAGTCTGGCAGGCAATTTCGCGCAGGGCGGCTTTGTGCTTTTGCCCGGTGCGCTCAAAGTTAAAGGCGACAGATTCAATCCCGCGCAGAACATCAAAAAGATCGTCAGCGCGGATTCGTTGGTCAATCTTCTCAAGAGCGTTATCAAATTAGTTTTTATCGGCGCGGTCGCTTACAACGTTTTATCGCCGATTTTCGAGCTTGCGCCTTCGCTCATTCACGCGCCGCTTGCAACTGTTGTCGTCAAGATCGGCGAAACCGTTTACAATCTCGCCTTTCGCGTCGGGTTGGTTCTCTTTACGCTCGCGCTCGCCGATTACGGCTACGCTTTATACAAGCACGAAAAGTCTTTGCGGATGACAAAACAGGAAATCCGCGACGAATACAAAGAGCAGGAAGGCGATCCGATGGTCAAAGGTCAACGCCGACGTGCGGCGCGTGCGCTCGTCCAAAAGCGTTCGCTCGGCGAAGTTCCGACCGCCAACGTCGTTATCACGAATCCGACGCATTTTGCCGTCGCGCTTCGCTACGACCGCGACAAAGACGCCGCGCCGGTCGTCGTCGCCAAAGGCGCGGATCATTTCGCCAAGCAAATCCGCGAAGTTGCCAAGAAAAACGACATTCCGCTCATCGAAAATCCGCCGCTCGCCCGCGCTTTATACAAAATGGTCGAGCCGAATCAGATCATTCCGACCGAATTTTTCGGTGCGGTCGCCGAAATTCTCGCGTTCGTTTTCAGACAAAAGGAAAAAAGCCGAACATAAATAATCGCCAACGGTAAAAACGGCGGCAGGATTTACATTCGAGACTTTTAACCCGATAAATTCAGCGATACAAACGAAATTCTTCAACTTTCAGACCAAATCAGACGCAATGAATTTATCGATCTTGTAGTTGCAGACGTGGTTTGCAACTCTGCAAACCACGTCTGCAACTCTGCAAACCACGTCTGCAACTCTGCAAACCACGTCTGCAACTCTGCAA
>DAITPE010000138.1:0-11247 GCA_036833775.1 Pyrinomonadaceae bacterium
ATTCCGCTGCCATATCTGCGCGTTTATCCGGGTATTGATCAACCGCGATTTCAATTTCGGTCCTGCAACCTTTGACCGCAAACACGTTTTCGTTTCGACTTACACGTATTCTTTACCGTTTTTCAGAAAAATGAACGGATTTGCAAAAGTCTTGCTCGACGGTTATGAGATCAGCGGAATCACGCGCTATCAATCGGGCAGACCTTTGACCGTAACGGCGGCGGCAACTGTCGGCGGCACGCGCCGCGCGGATATTGTCAGCGACGACGTTTACATTAAAGACGGTCGCCAATGGCTGAATCCGGCGGCGTTTGCAGGCGTTACGACGGGAAGACTCGGAAACAGCAGCGTCGGCATTGCGCGCGGACCGGACTTTTTTATCACTGATTTTTCGGTCAGAAAACTGATTAAATTCGGTGAAAGCAAAAGTTTGCGTTTGCAAGGCGATGTTTTCAACGCCTTTAACCGCAACAACTTCAGCGGCGTAAACACGACTTGTACGAGCAATGCTCCGACCGGCGGTTGCAACAGTCCCGGATTCGGAACATTAACCTCGTCGGGACCGGGCAGAAGTATCCAACTCGGCATCAAGTTTTTGTTTTAATTGCTGAAATAAAAAGCTCAAAAGAAGACTGAATTATAAAAAACTCGGTTCTTCTTTTGAGTCGAAATTATATGACAAGGGTAATAATTTTGTTTAAGATTTTCGTTTTTCTGTTCGTTTTTGTCGTTTTTAGCCAAAATATTTTAACGGCTCAAACAATTGAATCGTCGAAAAAAGTTTCGACCGATGAATTGAAAAAAGAGATCGGAGATTTTACGGCGCGGGAAATCGCGGCGCATTTTGCCGACATTAAAACTCTGAATCCGCCGCCTGACAGAGTTTTTAATGCTTTAACTGTCGGCGAATTTTCGTGGGGAAGTTTTGCGCGTGCGCTTGCGGCGCAGGCTGACATCGGCGGAAATCAAACGATTGCGGGAAAAGATACGGCGCGGGCGATTGCCGAAATCGGTCTGATCGAAGCGCGAAACGGCGGAAAGGCATTTTCACAGCTTTATTCGACGCTTGCGCTTCGACATTACGGAACCGATCTTTCAAAAAATGCGGTTTGGCAATCCATGACCGAAGCCGAGAGAAAAGAATGGTATGCTCTGCTTGACCCGTCGAGATTTTACGACGCGAAAAAGCGTCAAGTTATAAATTTGCCGGAAAATTATCTCGGCGTTGCGGCAAGGGTTGCGGCGATGAGCTGGCAAATGGGCGTTTGGAAAGATCGTGCGTTGCTTGATTCGGTCGTCGAACGCGCCGCCGAACAATTTTTGGAAGGAAAATTATATTCCGACGATAATCCGCCGACCGGACGTTATGACCGATATTCGAATGAATACGCACGTTTTTGCTGGGATGCGGCGGAAATTGCCGGACGCAAAGACATTCTCGAAAAACTGAAACCGACTTTGAAAGAACAAATGAAAGTTTGGTGGGATTTGGTTTCGCCTGCCGGATACGGCTATAACTGGGGCAGAAGTCAAGGTTTGGTGAGTTATCTGGACACGCTCGAAATCACAGCTTTTCTCGGTCAACACGCTGAATTTCGTCCGACGAATTTAGAAAATCTTGCGGCGATTTTTAATCAGGCTTGGCGTTGGATTCGTGCCGATTACAGCGATCAAACGCATATGTTTACGGTTTTCAAATACGGTCGCGGAAATTATTCATACATCAACCCGCAACGCGAATGGCAGCAAGCCGGAACGAGTTTCGGGAAAATAATTCTGGCAAATTATAATTTTATGAACGCGTTGGAAAAGGAAAATCTGAAAGAATTTCCCGCCGCGCCGAAATTGAACGACGTTGCAAGATTGGAATTTTTTGAAAAGAAAACAGACAGGCAATACGGCGTTTGGCTCGTTCGGCAAGGAAAATTTCAATTTGCTTTGCCGTTTACGACCGGAACAAAACCCGCAATCGCCGATTATCTGCCCGCGCCTTTCGGACTTTTGGGATTTTCCGCGCCGGTCGAAGAAGTTTATCCTTCATTCGTTCCATTTCTCGAACTTTCAGACGGAAAAACTTACGCGGCAAGCGAAGGCGCGAGTAAAATAATTCCTGCAAACGACGGAAAATCCGTGAAAGCGATTTGGCGGAAATGGGCGCAAATCGGCAGTAAGTCGGGCGAGATTTTTGCAAACGGTTTGACGAGTGAAGTCGAATTCAAAATCGAAAATAATAAATTGATTCGCCGCGAAACTTTGACGGCGGAAAATGATATAAATATTAAAAAATGGCACGTTGCCGTTCCGACGACAGCCGAAAAAACTTGGTTTGAAATCAAAAACGAGCAGCGAACCGATTATTTTTCGGGACGCGAAGGAACGCTTGCCGTTTCGGTAAAAAGCGATTGGAAGTTGAACCAAAGCATTTTGGCGACAGGCGATTCGCGGCTTGGAAAAGGCGTTTTAGGCGCGATTCCGCTGCATTCGATTTACGAATCGCAAAATATTTCCATCAAAAAAGGACAAAAAATGGTTTGGGAAATAACGCTCGAATTGAAGAATTGAGGTTCAAAACCATAAAATAAACAAATGATAAACGAGTTAACTCAAATAAAAGCATTAGTTACAGATTGGAACACGATTCCCGTCGAGCATCCTGCCGAAGGAATCGAACGGCAAATGGTTGTCGGGCAAAATATGATGATCTGCCGTTTTCGTTTTGCGCCGTTTTTGGTCACGCCCGAACACACGCATCCGCACGAACAGATGACGTTGGTCGTGCAGGGAAAAGTGAAATTTTTTATCGAAGGCGAAGAAAGAATCGTGTCGGTCGGCGATGTTTTGCATTTTCCGCCGCACAATCGTCACGGCGCGACGATGCTCGACGAAGAAGTGATTTTGATCGATATTTTTTCACCGATTCGTGAAGATTTTTTGCAGAAATAGATTGAGGTTTTAGACGAGTGAAGGGAAGTTTTTTATTGATTCTAGTGGTGTTTTTCGTTTCGTGCCAAATCGTTTTTGCACAAAAAACGGAAATTGCCGCGCCGCGTGTTTTTCTGTTGAATTCAAAGATTTTACAAGAACGGAAAGCGAAAGTGTTCGGCACAAAAAATGCCGATTCGACATTGAAATCGGCGGTTTTACAGCTTGAAAAAGAAGCGCAAAAAGCGTTAAAAATCGAGATCGCTTCGGTTGTGACGAAAGAAGTCGTTCCGCCGAGCGGCGATCGGCACGATTATATGAGCCAAGCTCCGTATTTTTGGAAAAACCCGAAAACGCCGAACGGCTTGCCTTACATTCGCAAAGATGGCGAGCGAAATCCCGAAATCGAAAAATATCCCGACCATTTACTACTCGATAAATTGATCGACACCGTTGAAAAACTTTCGCTTGCATATTATTTTACTGAAAAAGAAGAATACGCCGAACGCGCTTCGCAGCTTTTGCGGATGTGGTTTCTCGATGCGAAAACCAAAATGAACCCGAATCTGGAATTTGCGCAAGCGATTCCGGGAATAAATACAGGTCGCGGAATCGGCATCATCGAAACGAGAAATCTAACCGCTGTGATCGATTCGATCGGACTTCTTGAAAAGTCGAAAGCTTGGACGAAAAACGATCAAAAAGGACTTGAAGATTGGTTTTCAAAATATCTCGATTGGCTTTTGACGAGCAAAAACGGGCGTGAAGAAGCGGCGGCGAAAAATAATCACGGCACTTTTTACGATGTGCAAATCGTTTCGTTTGCTCTATTTACAAGAAAGAACGAGCTTGCTACAAAAGTATTGGAAACGGCAAAACTGAAACGCATCGCTTCGCAAATCGAACCCGACGGAAGTCAGCCGCTCGAACTCGAACGCACGAAATCTTGGGATTATTCTGTGATGAATCTCGAAGGTTTGATACGGCTTGCCGAATTGGGCGAAATTGCAAAAGTCGATTTATGGAACTTTCAAACCGCAGACGGCAGAAATATTCGCCGTGCGCTCGAATATTTGATTAAGTTCAAAGGAAAAGAAGCCGATTGGAAGCAAAAACAGATCACGCCGCTGAAAATCGAAATAATATATCCGTTGATCGCCAGAGCCTCGAAAATTTATCGAGATGAAAAATTTAGGGAAATTAAAAATTCGATTACGCCAAAAAACGATTTCAGAAGCATTTTGTTGAATCCTTAAATTGTTTGATCGAATTTGTGAAGTTAAAATTGAAATTTCAATGAAATTGTAATTGTCACGCTGAAAAAACTAGCGTTTGAATCGCAAAAAATATGTATAAAAAAACTTATTACGCAACGCATCCCGAATCAATTTACGGCGCAACGAACGACGAATTGCGCGAACTTTATCTTGTTGACGAACTTTTCGTGGCGGGCGAAATGAATCTGAATTATTCGCATTTCGACCGCATCGCGATCGGCGGCGCGGTTCCGACAAGCGAAAAACTTTCTTTGCCGACGCTCGAAGAACCCGCATCTTTAAAGGGAAAACCTTTTCTCGATATGCGCGAAATGGGCGCGGTCAATATCGGCGAAGGTCGCGGAAAAATCACGGTTGACGGTGAAACTTTCGAACTCGGAAAAATGGATTGTCTGTATATTCCGAAAGAATCGGCGGAGGTTTCGTTTGAATCGGACGATGCCGCGAAGCCCGCGAAATTCTATCTCGTTTCGACGCTGGCGCATAAGCGTTTCGAAACGAAACTCATTTCGACCGAACAAGCGAACAAACTGCATCTCGGCGCGGTCGAAACTTCAAATGTGCGGACGGTTTATCAATTAATCATTCCCGGCATTTGCGAGTCTTCGCAGCTTGTAATGGGCTTGACCGCGCTTGAAACGGGAAGCGTTTGGAACACTTGCCCTCCGCATATTCACGAACGCCGTTCGGAAGTTTACTTGTATTTCGATCTGGACGAAAAAGCGCGGATCATGCATTTTATGGGACAAACCGAAGACACGCGCACGATGATCATGGAAAACGAACAAGTCGTGCTTTCGCCGCCGTGGTCGATCCATATGGGAGTCGGAACGTCGAATTACAGTTTCGTTTGGGCGATGGGCGGCGAAAATCTGGATTACACGGATATGAACGTGCTGGATATTTGTCAGTTGAAATAGAATTTTGAAAAAAAAATATGACCAGAAAAAGTTTCATTTTAATTTTGCTGACGACGCTTTTCGCCGTTCAGGTTTCGGCGCAAACGAACGAAGTTTTCAAAAAGAAATTCATCAAAGCGCGAATGCTCAAAGTTGCGGATTGGCAATTGAAAAATCCGAAACACGAATTGAACGATTGGACAAACGGCGCGTTTTACGCGGGCGTTTTTGCGGCGTATCAAACGACGAAATCGCCCGAAATTATGAACGCTTTGATGGATTTGGGTAAACAAACCGAATGGAAACCCGGCAGACGCTTCGATCACGCCGACGACATCGTGATAAATCAAACGTATCTCGACGTTTATCGTTTGAAAAAAGATCAAAAAATGCTTCAGCCGACGATCGATGTCGTCAAGCGTCTGCAAAAAGAAACGGGAAACGAAGTTGCCAAAAACGGTATTACTTGGTGGTGGTGCGACGCGCTTTTTATGGCTCCGCCGACGCTGGCAAAACTTTCAAAAATAACAGGCGATAAGAGTTATCTCGATACGAACGACAAGTTTTTTCAGGAAACTTACGCTCGTCTTTACGATAAACAGGAACATCTTTTTGCGCGCGACGCTTCATATTTGATCAACGAAAAAGGCGAAGGAAAACGCGAAGCGAACGGAAAGAAAATTTTTTGGAGTCGCGGAAACGGTTGGGTTTTGGGCGGTTTGGCGCGGCTTTTAGGCGAATTGCCGAAAGATCATCCGAAACGTGCATTTTACGAAAATCTTTTCAAAGAAATGTCGGCACGCGTAATTAATTTACAGCAAACGGATGGTTTATGGCGTTCGAGCTTGCTCGATCCCGAATCTTATCCGGGCGGCGAAGCGAGCGGAACAGGATTTTACGTTTACGCGCTTTCGTGGGGAATTAATAACAAACTTCTCGACGGCAAAACTTATCTTCCGGCAGTCAAAAAAGGTTGGACAGGCTTGAATACTTTAGTTCACGAAGACGGAAAAGTCGGCTGGACACAGCCGATCGGCGCGGATCCGCGTAAAAATTTCAACGCCGAAAGTTGGGAGGTTTACGGCGCGGGCGCGTATTTGTTAGCCGGTTCGGAAGTCATTAAATTGAAAGGTTGAAATTAATCGAATCAAAAGTAAGAAGAGAAGGAAGAATTTCCGTTTTTTTCTTTGCGAACTTTGCGCCTTCGCGTGTAATGAAATGAATAAATCATACGTTTTTCAGTTAATTACAGATTTTTTCACGCAAAGGCGCAAAGTTCGCAAAGTTTTTTACTAACCTTTATTCACACAAATTAAGAACTTTCTTGTCTGAATCTTACAAAAAATAAAAAATGAAAATTTATTGATGCTTTTTGCCTCCGCGTTGCGCGTTATCAACGTGGAGGCTAATTTTATGGCAATAAATCAAACATATTTAGATAAAAAATTCATACAAGAAAAAGTTTTACGAAGACCTTCCGATAAAAATCTATATTTACTGGCAGGAATTTTGTTTCCGCTGATCGTTTTTGTCGGATATTTCAAAACATATTATTTCAGCGCGTTTTTCGACGTTCCGCATGTAGCAAACAATCTCGTGCATCTGCACGGAATCGTGATGTCAGTTTGGGTTTTGTATTTTACGGCGCAAGTCGCGCTTGCCAGAACGAAAAATATAAAACTTCACAGAACACTCGGTTTTGTCGGAATCGGTCTTGCGGCACTTGTCGTAATTGTCGGACTGGCAACGGCTTACGATTCGCACGTCGTGCGTCACGTTGCGCCTGCGGGAATTCATCCATACAGTTTTTTGGTGATTCCGTTCGGCGATCTGGCATTTTTTATTTTGGCACTTTCCGGCGCGATTTATTACCGCAAACGTCCGGCGGAACATAAAGCTTTGATGTTTATGACGGCGATCAATTTTGCCGCTCCGGCTTTGGCTCGCATTCCGGTCGTGCCGCCCGATTATTTTCTGTTGTGGGCTTTCGGTTTTCCGTGCGTTTTAGCGATTACGGCTTTGGCTTGGAATACTTATAAACACGGTAAGTTGAACAAAATTTTCGCGCTTGCGGTCACGGTTTTCGTGATTTTACAGCCGACGAGAATTTTGTTCGGCGGAACTGAAATCTGGCTGAATCTGATGACGAAAATCTTCGGCTAAACTTGAAGCGAATCGGAAACGGTTCGCTTTTTTAGTGAATTTTGTTGTATTTATTGCGGTAATCGAGCGGCGTCATTCCCGTGATCTTTTTGAAAATGCCGCGAAAAGCTTTTGTGTCCGAATAGCCGACATCGAGCATCACTTCAGTAATATTTTTGCGGCTCGTTTCAAAACTTTTCTTTGCCGCTTCGATCTTCACACGTTGAATATATTCGTTGACGGTATTGTTTGTCGCGCGTTTGAAACGTCTTTCAAGACTACGGCGGCTTAGCGCGAATTTGTCGGCTAAAAGGTCGATCGTCAATCTTTTTTCAAAGTTTCTCTCGATGAATTTCTGCGTTTTTTTGATGTCTTCGTCAGGATGATCGGTTTGTCCTTTGAACATTATAAAATGCGATTGACTGTGGCGTTCGAGGTCGATCGCAAAGATTTTTGCGGTTTGAACGGCAGTTTCACGGTCGGTGAATTTTTCTACCAAATAAATCAGCAAATTAAAATAAGAAGTCGCGCCGCCGCTCGTGTAAATCCCTTGCTCTTCGGTAATTATTTTGTCCGTCACCAAATCGACATTCGGAAACATTTCCCGAAATTCATCTGCTGCGCGCCAATGCGTCGAACATTTTTTTCCGTCCAATAATCCTGTTTTCGCCAACATAAACGCGCCGACGCAAAGACTTACGACTTCCGCGCCTTTTTCGTATTGCTCCGCGATCCAATCAATAAACGGCTGATTCGTTTCCAAAAAATCAGCCGTTTTTCCGTAAAACGCAGGAACGAATATCAAATCCGTTTGCTTGATCTCGTCAAGCAAATGATCGGCGTGAACCGAAAAAATGCTGTCGTGAAGCTTGATCTCTTTACTTAAACCGACAAAATTTATGTCGAAAACGCAATCTTTCCCGACGCTTTGAAAAGTTTTATTGACCTGCGAAAAAACGTGACGCGGATCGTCGATCGCCGCCAGAACAGCCGATTCGGGAACGAGAATTGAAACGTGTTTCATAAAAGAAAGTTACTCCAAAAAATTGTCGCAATCAACCATTGAAATTGTCGTAAATGCACCGCACATCATTCAAATTATGGTGATAGGATAATACTATGTTTTATCTGTGAAACAAAATTTGAGTTTCGTTTTTTTATAAAACACAAATCTAACGGAGAAAGTTTTTAATGAATCAAATTGCATATTTTGAAATTCAAGCAAGTGAACCCGAAAAGTTGGTCGGCTTTTACAAAGAGATTTTCGGCTGGGAATTTATCGAGCAGAAAGGTTTGCCGATTCAGTATTGGCGCATCGAAACCAACGGAATTGCAGGCGGTTTATTAAAGCGTCCGGCAAAAACGCCGCCGCCGGAATTCGGCACGAATGCCTATACTTGTTCGCTCGAAGTTGAAAGTTTCGATCAATCAGCGGAAAAGATTCTGGCAAACGGCGGGCAAGTCGCGATGCCGAAATTTCTGATTCCCGAACGCTGTTGGCAAGGATATTTTATCGATCCTGACAACAATGTTTTCGGCATTTTTGAAGTAATACAATAACAAGGCGGAAATTATCCACAGATGAACACAGATAGACACAGATTTTTTGAGAAGTATTAAACTTTTACAAATATTCTTTTTATCCGAGTAAATCCGTGTTTATCTGTGGATACAAAAAGTTACTAATAATACAAAATTAAGGAGAACAAATAAATGGCAAAAATAAATCCATATTTACATTTTTTAGGAAACACGGAAGATGTTTTCAATTTTTACAAATCCATCTTCGGCGGCGAATTTGCGGCTGTAATGCTTTACGGCGATATGCAGGGCGAAGGCTGTGAAGGTTTGTCGGATGATGATAAATCGAAAATTATGCACATCGCGCTGCCGCTTTCTGACGGACACGTTTTGATGGGAACCGATGCGGTCGGTGAATTCGCGAATGATGCGGTTTTCGGCAATAATATTTCGCTTTCGATCAGCACGGACAGCAAAGAAGAAGCCGACAAGGTTTTCAACGGTTTAGCCGACGGCGGCGCGGTCACGATGCCGCTCAATGATACTTTTTGGGGCGCGTATTTCGGAATGTTAAAGGATAAATACGGTATTCAATGGCTCGTAAATTACGATTATCCGAAACAGGAAAATCAATAAATATAAAGTTATCGGTTTCGGCATTTGAAAAAAACTGCCGAAACCATTTGTGAACAAAAAAAGGGAGAACAAAAAGAAATGAGTAAATATGTTGACGGATTTTTGCTTCCGATCGAAGCGGAAAATGTTGAAAAATATCGTGAAATAGCACAAACGGCGGGCGAGATTTGGAAAGAACACGGCGCGCTCGAATATATCGAAGCGGTCGGCGACGATCTCGAAAATGAAGGAATGACATCGTTCAAAAAATCGGCTGATACGCAGGAAAACGAAACCGTGATCTTGGCGTTTATCGTTTTCGAATCGAAAGAAGAACGCGACCGCATCAACAAGCTCGTGATGGAAGACGAGCGTTTGAAAGATTGTATGAACATTCACGGCAAAATTTTCGATTTCAAACGAATGGCTTACGGCGGATTCAAAACGATCGTCGCGGAATAAAAAGGAGAATATGATCAAAGAATATTGGCTGAATTTGCCTGTTAAAGACCTCGAAAAATCGAAGGAATTTTTCACGAAAATCGGTTTTACTCCGCAAGAAAATCAACCTTCCGGCGATATGTGCGGATTTTATTTCGGCGAAAAGAAAATGGCATTGATGTTGGTTAAAGAAGAAACTTTTCAGCATTTTTCGCAAACTGCGATCGTTGATACAAAAAACAGCGCGGAAATTTTGATTTCGTTCGACGCTGAAAGCCGCGAGGAAATCGACGAAACGGCGAGCAAAGTTTTTGATGCGGGCGGCACGATCTTCAGCGAACCGCAGGAAATTCAAGGTTGGATGTACGGCTTTGCGTTTGCCGATTTAGACGGACATCGTTGGAATCAGCTTTTTATGGATTCGAGCAAAATGCCGAAGCCGTAAAATACGTTTGCGGTTCGGTTTTGCATCTTCCGAACCGCAATTTTTATAAAAAATATGAAAATTGCAATCATTATTGTTCGAACATTGGTAGGCTTGTTATTTCTTTTCGCATCGATCACCTATTTCTTTAATATCGGCGGAATGCCGCCGGATTTAACGGGCGATACAAAGACGTTTTTTGACGGAATTGCGGCTTCGAAATACATTTTGCCCGTCGCAAAAATCGTCGAATTATTGAGCGGTTTGGCGTTTTTATCGGGAAGATTCGTTGCGCTCGGCGTGGTTTTGATCTTTCCGATTATGCTGAACATTTTACTTATCAACGCGATCCATTTGCCGAGGGGATTGCCGATCGTGATTCCGCTTTTTTTAGGGATTTTATTTTTGGCTTTCTCGGAAAGAGAAAAATTTGAGCCGCTTTTTACATCGAAATAATATGAGAAAATTAAAATTACAAGTGCAAATGACAATTGACGGTTTCGTTGCGGGACCGAACGGGGAATTGGATTGGATGTCTTTTGAAAAGGAAGAAAAAAACGCGAATCGTGTGAATGAGTTGACCGATTCATCCGATACGATTCTGCTCGGCAGAAAAATGACGGACGGATTTATCAATTATTGGTCGAGCGTCGAAGAAGATAACGAAGATTATTTTTTCGCGCGAAAAATGATTGATATTCCGAAAGTCGTTTTCAGCAAAACCGTGACGGAATCGAAATGGATCAACACGACGGTCGCAAACGGTGAACTGGTCGAAGAAGTCGAAAAACTGAAAAACCAAGACGGAAAAGACATTATCGTTTACGGCGGCGCGTCGTTTGTCGGTTCGCTGATCGAAAACGATTTGATCGACGAATATCACATTTTCGTAAATCCGGTCGCGATCGGTGAAGGACTTTCGATTTTTGGTGATTCTTACTCGAAATTGAAGCTTAAATTGGTTAAATCGGAATCATATCCGAGCGGCGAAGTCGAATTATTTTAC
>DAITPE010000139.1:0-11189 GCA_036833775.1 Pyrinomonadaceae bacterium
GCAACATCGCCGCCTTTTTCAAAATCGAGAATCGACTGTAAATAATTGATAATATCGAGCGCGCGGTTTGAATGTTCAGCTTTCGCGGCGATGTCGCCGTTTTCGATGTCGGTTGCGGTCAGATTCAGAAATTTGATCGCGCCGTCGTAAAGCATCACGATTTGTTTGAGCGGGTTTGTTTCAGTATTGGCGATCTTGCCGTAACTTGCGAGTCCTTTCGGTTTTCCGTACATTGATAAATTTCCCTTTATTTTCACTAAATTAAGCTATTAAACATATCGGCGAACCTTACTATTTCTTAAGCGCAATTGAGTTATTTTTTCTTTTATTTTTCATTGAAAATTGTTTTTGTGCGGGGAAAATGTGAGAAAGAAGAATCGAAAAAACTAGAAATTCGACGCAAATTTTACGCCGAATTTCTAGTTTTTATTGTTGCTGTTGTTAAGCGAATCGATGATGCTCGTGAGCGCGGTTCCCTGACCGTTCAGTTGTCCGATCGCGGCATCGGCGGCGGAAAATTGTTTGGTCAGCGAATCTTTCAAACGATTCAAGCTTTCCAAACGGCTCGAAATCGTTGCGTTCAAGGTTTTGACCGAATTTTCGTAACCTTTGATCGCTACTCGAACGCTGCCCGTGACATCGTCGCTCAAACCGCTCGACATCTTTTTGAAAGCTTGAAAAATTCCTGAATCGCTTGCGGTTTTGCCAAATAAAAGGGCTTTTACGTCGTCGGGATTGTTTTTCAATTTGTCATTGAAAACGGTCGAATCGAACGTCAATTTTCCGTCGTTACCCGTCGTAATTCCGATCTGCGTCAAAGAATTGAACGCGCCGCCGTTGTCTTCGGAAATCGTCTGAACCGCGCTTTTTAATTGCTGTTGAATGCCGCGCAAGGTCGAATCTCCGGCTAAAACTCCGGTCGGTCGGTCTTTCGCGTCTTTTTTATATTGTCCGGCGACAAAATCCTGAACGGCGTTGTAGGCGGTGACAAATGCGCGGAGCTTCGTTTCCGTGTCGGTCGATTGAATTACGCCGACCGAAGCCGCTCCCGCTTTTTTAAGATTCAGCGTCAAACCCGTGACGGCATCCGTGATCGAATTTGTCGAACGCGTCAAAGGCAAACCGTTGATCGTAAACGACGCGTCGAGATTTGAATTATTCCCGTCGGGCGGATTGATCGCGCGCAAATTTAAATCCGTCAAAGTTCCGGTTGCGGTCGTTTCGACAAGCTCTACTCTGCCTTTCGTGCCGGTTTCTTTTGAAGTCAAAACGAGCTGCTGATTTGCGCCTGTTCCGTCAACGTCAACGATCGTCGCCGTCACGCCCGCGTTTTTTGAATTGATCGCGTCGCGCAAACCTGCCAGCGTGTTGTTTGACGAATCGATCGTGATCGAAACGCCTTCCGCCGCGCCGCCTTTGCGAAGTTCGAATGTCGCAGTCGTTGCGCTTCCGGCTAAAATCGTGTCGTTCGGCGAAGCGAACGAACGCGAAGCCTGCGTCAGATTCGTTGCCAGCCGCGTCACGTTGATGTCGTAATTTCCGAGATTCGCAGTTGAAGATGCGCTTGCGGTAACGACGTTTGCGTCGCCTGTCGTGGTGCTTCTGCCCGTTCCGAGGTCACGATTCGTGAGTGCTTCGGAAGCGGTCGTCAGCGCGGCAAGCGACGTATTTAGTTGTTTTAAGGCTTCGATTCTCGAATTTATGTTCGATGCTTTGTTCTGCATCAGCGTGACAGGTCGCGCCTTTTGATCGAGAATCGCATCACGGATCGTATTGAAATCGATTCCGCTTCCTAATCCGCTGAAACTTGTGGTTGTAGCCATTTCGTTTTTCCTTCAAACCTGCGAATCGCGTTTATACACTATTTGTTTTCGTCAACAAACTGACCTTGCGTTTTGATAAAAAGCGCGGCGAGCTTGAGCGAAACTTCAGATGGAATCTGCAAAACGGCTTCGCCTGTCTTGCTGTCAACCATCTCGACGACCAACGCTTTCGTTTTATCGTCGCGGGTGTATTTCAAGGAAATATTGCTTTCCGCAAAAACGTCTTTCAATTTTTGCAGATTTTCCTCTTGCAGTTCTTTTTCCTCATTATCAACCTTTACTTTGATCTCCTGCTTTTCCGCTTTCGGTTTGGCATCGGCGATCTTTTCGGTTTGACGAATCGGCGAACTTAATTCGGTAACTGTGTTTACTGCATTTACTTGCATATCTGACCTCCTTTGAAGTTTTTTTCAATGACCAAAGGCGAAGCAACGCGTGATTCGCGTGTCTTCGCCTCTGAACAGTGGAAGTAACTTCTATCAATCGTCATTTTGTAGTTGGGAGAATTTGAAGTGGGAGCTTCAAATGTGTTCTACAAAATCTGTGGGAGAAACTTTCTTCATCTCTCGTTAAGTCTTCAAATCATTGAAGTGGGAGTTTCAATTTTTCAAAAAACTATCTGAGTAATGAAAGAAGAGCCTGACTCGATTGATTTGCCTGCGCCAGAGCCGAAACACCGGCTTGCTGCAATGTATTCAAACGGGCGAGATTCGAAGCTTCAGCCGCAATGTCGGCATCCCGAATAGCCGATTCTGCCGCTTGGTAGTTGGTGATCTGTGCGGTTGCAAGATCGATCGCCTGACTCAGGTTGTTTTGTCCGGCACCAACTTTACCTTGAACTTCGCCAAGTGTTGCAACTGCGGTTTGGATTGCATCCAAAGCGAGTTTTGCACCTGCTTCACCGCCCGTGAGCGTTGCGCCCGTTGCTGCTGTCGGCGTTTGCAACGCATCAATGTTGTTTGTTGCGTTGGTTGCACCATCGCTGCTCGTGATGGCAGCGTTGAATTTTTTCAACGAAACGAAACTGACTTCAGAACCGTCTGCTTTTGTGCGAACCGCAAAAACTCCTGCTTCACGCAATGAAGTATCATCATTGACGGAAGCTGCGATCGTATCTGCATTCGCTTGGCTGACGGCTGCGAAAGTTGCGAAAGAAACGTCTTTCGAGGTATTCGCATAGCCGATTTCTTCACCCGTAAAACTGAGTGTTTGAGTATCGCCTGCGGTACCTGCCGAAATGGTTTTCGTAACTTTGTTGACCGCTGCCGTAACTGCTACGTCATCGATCGCCGCGCCTGCACCTGCAACGCCTGTTTGACCTGCGCCGTCGGCAACACTTGACGAAACCGCGAAGAATTCCGAAGACGAAAGAACCAATTTACCGTTCGTGTCCAACGAAGCTTCGAGTTTTGCATTTTTGAAGTTTGCATCGCCGTTCAACGTATCCAATACGTTTGAAGCCGTTGCACCAGCCGACAATGTCACACCGAAGGTTTCGATCTGTCCGCTTGCGCCGATGGTCTGGAAGGTTAAGGTTTCGTCAGCGGTGATTCCGCCCGTGATGTCTTGTGCGCCTGTGACGTTTCCGGTTCCCTGACCGATATTCAAATTGGTCAAGTTTAATCCGGTTTGGTCAACACGGCTGTTCGAAAGGTCAACCGCAACGCTGTTTCCTGCCGCCGTCGCATTTGCGCCGCCGCCGATGAAAACATTGATCGCGCGATTGAAACGACCTTCGTCCGAACCGTCAACGCCGCCCAAACCGATGTTTTGAGCTTGGCGGTCGATTTCAGTAAAGACCTTGCCCAATTCAGCTTGCAGCGTGTCGCGGTCGCCCGTAAATGTTCCCGAAGCCGATTGCGAAGCCAATGAAGCCGCGCGATCGAGCAAACCGGAAATCGTGTTCAAACCGCCGTCGATGATCTGCAATGTTGACAGACCGTCGTTTGCGTTGCGAACACCTTGTGACAAAACGCTGATGTCGCTGCGGAATCCGTTAGCGATTGCTAATCCGGCAGCGTCATCGCCCGATTTGTTGATACGCAAGCCTGACGACAAGCGTTGTAATGTTTGGTTAAGTTTTCCGCTCGTTGCTGACAATTTCGACTGCGCCGAGTTTGATCCGATGTTGTTTACTAATGAAAAGTTTGACATTTTATGTTCCTCCGTGAACTATCTTTGTTTTCTGACCTTTCGCATCCTTGCTAAGATCATCAGTAGTTATTTGTTATTTTTTCTAAAATTTGAAACGCCTTTCGCGCTCCGTAACCCACATATCGGAAGACATAAAAGAAAACTTTAGGAAAATTTTGATTTTTTTTTGAAAAGTTTTGAAGGATTGAATTTATCGATCGACAAACTGATTTTATCGGCAGATAAAACGAAAATATCAACCGTGAAAATGCTTTTCACGTCGGTGAAATTGCTTTTCACGGTGGTGAAATTCTTTTTCACGTTGGTGAAAACCTTCTTCACGTCGGTGAAAACCTTCTTCACGTTGGTGAAATTCTTTTTTCAAGCGCATTCGGAAACTATTTTTTGAAGTTTCACGTAGATTTTTGTGATAATGTAGAAGTTCCTTCAAAGAGCAGTTGTAATATGAAAACATTAAAACTTCAAAGCAGTTTCAAACTGTGTCCGCTTTCTTTTGCACTTTTTTTCGCGCTTTTAGGTTTTGCGGGTTTATCAATTAATGCACAGTCAATCGTTCAGCCCGGTGCGCCCGGACAGCCGACGAAAGTTTTGCCTGCAAATACGACCGGAAAACTTCCGCCGCGTTCGGCAAAAGACATCGAATTTATGCAGGGAATGATTATGCATCACGCGCAAGCCGTCGAAATGACCGCGCTGATCGAAGCCAGAACCGAAAACAAAGAACTTCGTTTGCTCGGCTCGCGTATCAGTCATTCGCAGTCGGACGAGATGAATTTTATGCGGAAATGGCTCGAAAATCGCGGCGAAGAAACCGAAATGGACGAAGATATGGATATGTTGAATCATTCGCACGGGTTGATGCCGGGAATGTTGTCCAAATCGCAGATGCGCGCTTTGCGAAATGCCAAAGGCGCAGAATTTGACGAGCTTTTCTTAAAAGGAATGATCCAGCATCACCAAGGCGCATTGACGATGGTTGACGAACTTTTCAAAACATCGGGCGCGGGACAAGATGCCGAATTATTCAACTTTGCGACGGACGTTGACAGCGGTCAGCGTTCGGAGATCAGAATTATGGAAACTATGTTGGAAAAAAAACCGTAACAAAAAACTATGAATCAAGTAAAAACTTTCGCGCTCCGTATATTTACTTCTTTATTCGTTCTTAGCACATTTTTCGCCGCCGCTTCGTTTGCACAGCAAGGTCTCGAACCTGCGCCGAAGCTGCCCGCCGGAATGAAAGGCTCGAACGCGGCTGATCCGCGTGCCAAACTGTCGCCCGGTTTGTTCGACGCGGGCGAAGCGTCGATGGGAATGAAGCATTTGCAGCTTTTCAAAAAGCCCGCCGCTTTTCAGCTCGGTTCGGACGATCCGAACAGCGAAAACGTCAAAAAAACACTCGGAACTTTAGGCGTTCCCGATGCTTCGATGATTCCCGAACCGGTTCGGCTCGTTTTCGCGCAGCTCGCTTTCGCCAATTCCGATATGGCGTTTCAGGGAAATAAACTCTTTCTCGGAAACTTTTACGGCGTAAATATTTTCGATATTTCACAGCCTTCAAATACGAAACTAGTGACTTCGATGGTTTGCCCCGGCGGACAAGGCGACGTTTCGGTTTACAAAAACCTGATGTTTATGTCGGTCGAAATGCCGAACGGCAGATTGGATTGCAGCGTCGAAGGTTTTCCGCCGCATGCGATGCCCGCAAAAGGCGAACCAATGAAACCCGACGTTCAAAAAGACCGTTTTCGCGGCGTGAGAATCTTCGACATTTCCGACATCACGAAACCGAAACAGGTCGGTCAAGTTCAAACTTGCCGTGGTTCGCACACGCACACGCTCGTCGTCGATCCGAAAGATAAGGACAATGTTTACGTTTACGTTTCGGGAACATCTTTCGTCCGTCCGGGCGAAGAACTCGCAGGCTGTTCCGGCGAAGCACCGAGCAAAAATCCCGAAACTGCTTTGTTCCGAATCGAAGTGATCAAAGTTCCCGTCGCCGCGCCGCAAAATTCGAAGATCGTTTCGAGTCCGCGCGTCTTTATCGATCCGCGCACGGGCGCGATCAACGGTTTGAATAACGGCGGTTCGCACGACAGCAACGGCAGAGTTGCCGACACCGATCAATGCCACGACATCACCGTTTATTCCGAACTCGGCTTGGCGGCTGGCGCGTGTTCGGGCAACGGAATTTTGCTCGACATCAAAGACCCTGCAAACCCGAAAAGAATCGATGCGGTCAACGATCCGAATTATTCGTATTGGCACTCGGCGACGTTTTCAAACGACGGTAAAAAAGTAGTTTTCACCGACGAATGGGGCGGCGGAATGGGCGCACGTTGCCGCGAAAACGATCCAAACGTGTGGGGCGCAAACGCGATTTTCAATCTTGAAAACAACAAACTGAACTTTGCGAATTACTATAAAATGCCGTCCGCACAAGGCGACAGCGAAAACTGCGTCGCGCACAACGGTTCGCTGATTCCCGTTCCCGGACGCGATCTAGAAATTCAGGCTTGGTATCAAGGCGGAGTTTCGGTGATGGATTTCACCGACGCGAAAAATCCGATGGAAATCGCTTATTTCGACCGCGGACCGATCGATCCGAAAATGCTCATTTTGGGCGGAAGCTGGTCGGCTTATTGGTATAACGGCAACATTTACAGCTCGGAAATCGCGCGTGGTTTGGACGTTTTCGAACTCACGCCGACCGAATTTTTGACGCAAAACGAGATCGACGCGGCAAAAGCGAATCAAGTTGCGGAATTGAACGTGCAAAACCAACAGCGCATCGTTTACCCGAACAAACTGATCGTTGCCAAAGCTTATCTCGACCAGCTCGAACGCTCGAACGCAATGCCGAAAGACAAAATTGGCGAAATGCGTCTGGCAGTTCAGAGCGCAGAATCGTCAAAATTGGGCGGAAAAGACAAGAAAAAACTGAAAGGTTACGTTTCTACTTTGGAAAAATCAGCCGCAGATTCAAAAAATTCAGCCGATTCAAACCGTATGAACGGTTTGGCGATGATTTTCAAAAATCCGATGATGTAATTTGAATAACAAAACAAAGAAGAAAGGCTTGAGTTTTATAAACTCAAGCCTTTCTTTATAACCCTCAAATCATCCGGGAAAATCCGCCAAATCCGCGTTTGTCCGCGTGCCATTTCTCTCAATTTATCAGCAAATTCGCGGAAGCTGTTCGCCAAGCTGCATATCGACGACGCGCGTCGAACCGAAAACCGTTTTCGCCACGACCATTCCCGAATGTTCGTCCGTCACTTCGCCGATGATCGCAGCTTTGTTTCCAAATTCGTTTTGCTGCATCTTTTCAAGCATTTCGTCAGCATTTTCACGCGGTAAAATTGCTAAAAGTTTTCCTTCGTTCGCGACATAAAACGGATCGAGTCCGAGCATTTCACACGCGCCGCGCACGATTGCAGGAACAGGAATTTTATCGTCGAAAATCTTGATTCCGACATTTGAAGCCTTCGCAATTTCGTTCAAAGACGAAGCAATTCCGCCACGCGTCGGGTCGCGCAAAACGTGAATGTCTCTGGAAACAGAAAGCATTTCTTCGACCAAAAAATTCAAATTCGCGCAATCCGATTCGATCGGCGCGTCAAAATCCAAACCTTCGCGCTCCGACATAATCGCAATTCCGTGAAGCCCGATTTCGCCCGAAACTATCACAACATCGCCCGCTTTTGCACGATGCGGCGCAACATTCACGCCTTCGGGAATCACGCCGAAACCGCTCGTATTGATAAAAACGCCGTCGCCTTTTCCGCGTTCAACCACCTTCGTGTCGCCCGTCACGATTCGCACACCTGCTTTCCGCGCCGCCGCGCCCATCGTTTGTGCGATAATGCCGAGTTTTTCAACCTCAAAACCCTCTTCGATAATAAAACCACAACTCAAAAAAAGCGGCTTTGCGCCCGACATTGCTACATCGTTGACAGTTCCGTTCACCGCCAGATCGCCGATATTTCCGCCGCGAAAAAACAACGGCTGAACAACAAAAGAATCCGTCGAAAACGCGAGTTTTTCACCGTTTTTAACCAATTCCGAAACATCCAACTGCGCCGAATCGCTCAATTTATCGAGCGTTTCGTTTTGAAAAGCCGGCAGAAAAAGATTTTCAACCAATTCATTCGACAATTTCCCGCCGCCGCCATGCCCAAGCACGATCTTCGGATAATCCCGCAACGGCAGCGGACAAGTCCACGCTTCAAAATTAAAGTCATTCATTATTTATCGTAATAATAGGCAATTACACCGCTGTCAAACTTTCTATTGTTTAACTTGTACCACGCTTTAAAGTCTAAATCCGTTTTTTCAGTTTCCCAATTTCTATAATTTTCGACTAAAATCATCTCTTGATTTAGTCGATTCAAAAAATACTCTTGCTTCGATGTGTCAGACAATTTTGCAATATGACTCTTCACAATTTCCGCAGCTCTAGATGAATCTTCGGAATTACCTATAAAATAATCGGGTAAGTGATGTGTAGCGTTCCAAATTCTATTAATGTAAATATTTATAATGTAAATTCTTGCTTTCTCATCAGCCGGATTTATTTCTAAAGCTCTATTGAAATATTCAACATCCCAACATTGAAATTTAATCCCGAACCATCTGAACGGATTACTATTTTTTCCTTCTAATTCCATCCATTGAACCAACACTTTTTTCAGTTCTTCGCTTAATGGGTGAGAAATATATTTATTATCAAAACTTTCTTCATTTTCAATCAATTCAAAAATAAAGATTGTAAATTCCTTTTTTTGGTCAAAAGAAAATTTTTGAAATTCAATCAAAAAATCTGATAATTTTTCAAAGGCTTGCTTTCTTAAACCTTTTTCTTTTAATCGGCAATATTCGGAAAACAAAGATAATTCCCTATTTTTCTCAGTTATTTCCACTGTCATAAATAATTGATTATCTTTTTTGAGAGAGGATTTAATAGACAAATTTTCATTAAAAAGAAGTCTCACGCGGCAATTGCAGGCGCAAACATCAAACGGCGTTCGCGGTCAGCGGCATACGCAAGACACGCTTTCAAATCTTCGTGCGTCAAATCGGGAAAATCTTCGAGAATTTCCGCTTCGGTCATCTCCGAAGCCAGATATTCCAAAACCTCGTAAACCGTGATTCGCAATCCGCGTACGCAAGGTTTACCGCCGCGTTTGTTCGGTTCAATTGTGATGTAATCTCGATAATTCATAACTCAAATAATATCATTAAATCCGCAAATTTTTCGATCAAATAATCCGCCCCTGCTTTTTCCAATTCGGCACGTCCGCGAAAGCCGAAAACACAACCGCAAGTTTTCATTTCCGCATTTTTCCCTGCTTCGATGTCAACGCGGCTGTCGCCGATCATCAAACATTCCGTCGGCAAAAATCCGAGAATTTCGGCAGTTTTTAACAGAGGCATTGCGTTCGGTTTTCTTTCGGAAAACGAATCGCCACCCGCAACGAATTGAAAATGCTGTAAAATTCCCGATTCAGAGAGAATTTTCTCGCTGAATTCGTGCGGTTTGTTGGTAATGACGGCTTTTTTGAAATCCTTCAACTCTGCAAGCGTGTCCTTTACACCGTCGTAAAGTTTCGTTTTCACCAAACAATTTTCATTATAAATCCCGCGAAAAATCTCGACTCCGCGATTCGAAAATTCTTCCGTCGAAGCCTTTCTCAAGCTCGCCGAAATCGAACGATCAATCAAATTAAAAACGCCTTCGCCGATAAAATTGTAAATCATTGCGGGCGGCAATTTTTCCAAACCCAATTCCGAAAGCGTCAAATTTACCGAATCAGCCAAATCATCCCGCGAATCGATCAAAGTTCCATCAAGGTCAAAGAACAAACATTTAAGGTTCATTTTCTAATTGGAATTTTTAAGATGAATTTTTCCTTCATTATATAGTTTAAGAAATTAGTCGGGAATCTCATTAACCATATATTTTGGAGTAATTTTGTTTTTGCCGACATAGAATCTAATATTTTTCTGCCAAAATGAATCTGTCGCTCCTGCGCCATCCTTATCACGAAAATTTTTGAAAATAATTTTCATATATTTATCATCAATCCAGACTAAATGATATTGCTCGTTTAAATCGTGAGAACTTGGTGCCATAAACATCAAGTAATCATTATCTTTTAAGGTTAAATTGTATTGAGATGTATATCTTCCATCAGTTGGCGTTGTTGACCAAAAATCATAAATCTTCTTGAGAAATAAATCATGAGCAAGTTTTGAATCGTCTTTCCCAACAAAAATTTCATATTTTGCGAATACGTTTCCCCAAGCGTCATCAGGTCTGTCACAACAAACCGTTTGGACAAAAACAGACGCTTCAACTTCAAACTTGGAAGCGGTAAATTCCTTACCCAAAATCGTGAAATTACTTTTTTCCTTATATTCAATTCTTTTGGCGTTAATGCGTAGATTCTCTAAAATTTGATATTCGCCACCTTTTTTCGAGAAGTCTTCAAAACCGGCAAATAAATTTAATGAGGAAATTAAAATTACGAAAGCAAAAACGAAAAGTCTAAATTTCATAAAATTAAATATTTCAATTCAACATTTTATCAAATCATCCAAATCTTCATCACTAATTCCGCTCGCTTCGACTTCTTTTCTAAACGGGGAGAGAATTTCGTCAAACGATTTTTCGGACAATTTTTGAACGCGCTCACGTTTGAAAATCGCTTCTTTTACGACCGATCCGACATATTTTGCAAGCGGCAAACCTTCCGCTTCGGCTTGCGCGGCGGCAGTGATTTCAACTTCGGGTTCGAGTTCTAAAGTGACTGTCATAATTCGCAATTTTAACACAAAAACTCTATTTTCTGCTTACAAAATTCAGTCGCAAATTATTTCGCAGTCGCCGTAAATCTTCCGTAATTGTAATAAGCCGCGCACGCGCCTTCCGATGAAACCATCGTTGCGCCGAGCGGTTTGCGCGGCGTACATTCTTTGCCGAAAGCGGGACATTGATGCGGTTTGATCGTGCCTTGGAGAACTTCGCCGCTTTTGCACAAAGGCGATTCGATTGTTTTTATATCGGTGACTTCAAATTTATACTCGGCATCGAAATCGCGGTATTTTTCGCTTAGGCTCCAACCGCTTTTCGGAATTACGCCGATGCCGCGCCAAGCTCTGTCGGTCGTTTGAAAAACGTCTTTCAGCATTTCCTGCGCGGGCGTGTTG
>DAITPE010000140.1:0-11177 GCA_036833775.1 Pyrinomonadaceae bacterium
CCGTTTCCGCGCTTTATTTTATCGAACAGGCGATGAATGAAATGCACAAAGGCGATCTGCGAACGTGGACACAATTTGAAGTCCCCGACGAAGCGATCTCGTGCGGTTTTCACGAAGCCGTGCGCGGTCTGATCTCGCATCACGCCGTCATCAAAGAAGGCAAAATCGCCAATTATCATCCGTATCCGCCGACACCTTGGAACGCTTCACCGCGTGACGAATACGGTAACGCCGGAGCATTTGAAGACGCAGTTCAAGGAACGCCGCTATTTGAAGAAAACTCGCCCGAAAACTTCAAAGGCATCGACATAATGCGCGTCGTGCGTTCGTTTGATCCGTGTATGCCGTGCGGCGTTCACGTTTTCAACGGGCAAGCAAAGATTTTGGAAACCGTTCATTCTTCAATGTTGGGACATGGAAAATAATCGAATTAGTCGGAACGCCTGCGCCCTCGCAGGCAATGAGCGCGAAAGCGCGAACGATTGTATTGGTAATTTCAGTCTTGAAAATCTAACCAAAGTTACGACTCATTCGCGCCGTTTGCCTGCGAGGGCGCAGGCGTTCCGACAATTATGAATAACAAAATCGAAAAAATCGCCGACGCGATACTTTACGAAGGCTACGCGCTTTTTCCGTATCGTAAAAACGCTTTGAAAAATCAAAAGCGTTTCAATTTCGGGGTTTTGTCGCCGAAATGTTGG
This sequence comes from Pyrinomonadaceae bacterium, assembly GCA_036833775.1. Classification (GTDB taxonomy): domain Bacteria; phylum Acidobacteriota; class Blastocatellia; order Pyrinomonadales; family Pyrinomonadaceae; genus JAJQRF01. The sequence continues at coordinate 702 of DAITPE010000140.1, forward strand.
GCAAAATTGCAGACGAACGAACAATTTTTTCAGCAAACGGAAATCTTGTTTACTGCAAATGAAAACGCGAAAGTTACGTTCCGATTCAGATATTTACAGCTCGAAGACACGCAAGATTGGCAAACGGCACACGAAAAAGTTATTGAAAATTCGGTTGAATTGAAGCAGAAGCCCAAGCGTGAGCGCGGGCGGAATGATGAGTTAAGCTATTTGGAATTTTCCGCCCTTGCTCACGCTTGGGCTTCTGTCTTGGAAGCGAAAATCGAATTGAAAACTGAAAAAATGAACGAAAATCTTTTCAAATTAAGTTTCAAAATTGAGAATTTATCTGAAAATTCTTCAATCGAAAATCTTTCACGCGAAGAAATTTTGCAGTTTTCATTTGTTTCCGCGCATACGATTTTTGAGATCGAAAACGGTGAATTTATTTCCGTGATCGAACCGCCGGAAGAGTTTCAAAAATATTCGCAAACGCTTGAAAATATTAATTGTTTTCCGGTTTTGGTCGGCGATGAAAAAAGAAATTCGATGCTTTCCGCGCCGATCATTTTGTATGATTTTCCGCAAGCGGCTGAAAACAGTTTCGACAATTTTTTCGACGGTTTGGAAATCGACGAATTAATGGTAATGAATTTGCTCGCTTTGACCGATAAGGAGAAAGAGGAGATAAAAAATACTGACGCGAAAACGCGGAAGATATTGGAAAAAATTGAAAATGCAAACGCCGAAGATTTGTTAAAGCTTCATGCAAAAATGAGTTTCAGATGAAAGATTTAGTGGGAAAAAAAGTAATCTTGAAACCGAAAAACGGGCGCGACGCATTCGATATTTTTCTGAAAGACAAGATCGGAATTGTCGAATCTATCGAAGAAGATTTCGAAAACCGCATTTATGCCGCTGTCGTTTTAGAAGACGACGACGGAAGAGATTTGGGTTTCGAGAAAAAAATCGCGCATCGATTCTTTTTCGACCTCGATGAACTCGAATTTATTGATTAAAAAATTCTCAGGACATAAGAATTGAAATTTCTTACATCTAAACTTGTAACAGACACGAAATTCTGTTAAAAACTCAGTTTACCGTTAAAGCAAACGGTTTACTTACCGCCGTCAAATCTAACAAAAATTTAATTTTATGTCTTTAGACCTTCGGACGATTTTTTTTCTGATTGCGCTTGTTTCATTGATTATGAGCGTAATAATGTTTTTTAATTCAAACTCATACGCTGATAAAGCAAAAAGTATGCGGATTTGGGCTGTCGGAATCGGGTTAAGATCGCTTTTTTGGGGTTTGCTGGCAGGAAGAAATATTATTCCCGACTTTTTTTCAATAGTTGTTGCAAACACGGGCTTGATTCTTGCTGAAATTGTTTTGCTGAAGGCAATAGGAATGCTGCACGACAAAAAAATCAATCAGATTTGGTTTTTTGCGATTGGCGGAATCTCAACAATCGTTTTGAGTTATTTCACGTATTTGTCGCCGAGTTTAATGTGGCGCGTCGAGTATATTTCGTTTATCTCGATCTGCGTCGGACTTGTCGGAACATTTATTTTGTTTAGTTCAAAAACGGAAAAAATAACTTTCGCTCAGCTCGTTTGCGGTATTTTATATATTTTCTGCGTAATTGCCACGATCACGCGAGCGACGGATTTTGCATTGCACAAACAGCAAACAGCGAATTTATTTTCAGGCGACAGCATCGAAAGCCTTTCTTTTGCGGTAATTTTCGTGTGTCTTGTAATGATTACCTTTGTTTTTATGCTGATGATAAATTCAAAATTCAACAGCGAACTTTTATCCGCACTTGCCGAAGTTAAAACCTTAAAATCGTTGCTTCCGATGTGTTCATATTGCAAAAATATCCGCGATGACGAAGACGATTGGCACAAGGTTGAAGATTATTTATTGATGCACACGGACACGAAATTTTCACACGGAATTTGCCCCGATTGTTATGAAACGGAAGTCGTTCCGCAATTAGAATCATTAAAACAGCAGTTTCAAAATTAGATGAACGAAATTCTCATCGCCTGTTTGGGAAATATATTTTACGGCGACGACGCTTTCGGTGTCGAAGTTGCCAAACTGCTCTCAGAACAAGAGTTACCGGAAAATGTAAAACTGATCGATTTCGGAATTCGCGGAATCGATCTCGCTTTTGAGCTGATTAACGATTACGAACTCGTAATTTTGGTTGACACAATAAAAATCGGCGCGGAAGCGGGAAGTGTTTTCGTGCTCGAACCGAAATTAAGCGAAAACGGCGAAAATTTTACGCACGATCTCACACCGACAAAAGCGATGCACATTGCTTCGCGCCTGAAAACAAAACCGAAAAAAATGTTGCTCGTCGGCTGTGAACCTGTTAATTTGGAATTTAACGACGAAATCAGCGAAGCGGTCGAAATTGCGATCGAAAAAGCCGTCGAAAAGATTTTGGAAATCATCGAAAAAGAGAAAATTAACAGGGATGAAAGGGATGAAAAGGATAATTAAAACAATTTAGTAAATCCCTTATATCTCTTTCATCCCTGTTAATTTTGTATTTTACAATGAAAGATTCGAGCGAAATTTCAATTTTATGGCTCAACGCCGCGCTCAGTTGCGACGGCGAATCGGTCGCTTTGACGGGCGCAACTCAGCCTTCGATCGAAGATTTGCTGTCAGGCGCGATTCCGCATACACCAAAAATTTATTTTCATCATCCGCTTTTAGCTTACGAAACGGGCGACGATTTTCTCGAAACTTTTCATAAAGCTGTAAAAAACGAAATCGGCGAATTTATCTTGGTCGTCGAAGGCTCGATTCCGAATGAAACGCTCGCAAATGAAGGTTATTTTGCTTCGTTCGGCTCGGATTCCGAAACTAAACAGCCGATAAAAGTCTGCGATTGGATCGATAAATTGACGAAAAATGCTTTTGCTGTCGTTGCCGTCGGAACTTGCGCGGCTTACGGCGGCGTTCACGCGATGCCCGGAAATCCGACCGGCGCGATGGGTTTGATCGATTATCTCGGCGAAAATTGGAAATCGAAAACAGATATTCCCGTCGTTTCAATTCCGGGTTGCCCGACTTTGCCCGACAATATCACGCAAACTTTACTTTATCTTTTACAACAATTTACGGGATTTTTGCCGACAATCGAATTGGACGAAAGTTCGCGTCCGAAATGGCTTTTTGCCGATACTTTGCACGAAAGCTGCGATCGCGGCGGATTTTACGAACAGGCGCAATTTGCGGAAAATTTCGGAGAAAAAGAATGCATCGTAAAATTAGGTTGTTGGGGACCGGTCGTGCAATGCAACGTCGGCAAACGCGGCTGGCAAAACGGTGTCGGCGGTTGTGCCAATTACGGCGGCGTTTGTATCGGCTGCACAATGCCGAGTTTTCCCGACAAATTCGTGCCGTTTTTAGATCAACCGCCGGGAAGTTTGCTCTCGTCGCAAGCAATTTCGACTTACGGAAAAGCGATCAACTCTCTGCGAAGATTTACGCTCGGTTCAATGAATCAAATTCCCGCGTGGCGCGAAGAAAACGGCAAAAAACTGCATCAAATCAAAGGTTTGAAAAAGGAAAATGAAGCGTGAATTGATCGTCATCGGCGGCGCGAACGGTAGCGGAAAAACGACTTTTGCGCGTGAAATCGTTGCCGAGAAAGGTTTGAAATATCTCGGTGCGGACGACATTGCTTTTGAACTCGACGCGAAAAATTTTGAAACGGTAAAAATTGAAGCCGCGCGGATTTTCAGCAAAAGATTGACGGAAAGCTTAGAAAATGGCGAATCTTTGATTATAGAATCAACTTTGGCGGGTTTGTCTTTGAAAAAACATTTGCAAAAAGCGAAACAAAATGGTTATTCGATAAGTATTTTTTTTGTTTTTCTCGATTCGGTCGAGCTTTGCTTGAAACGTATCAAATCACGCGTCGAAAACGGCGGGCATAATGTTCCCGAAAACGATGTCAGGCGAAGATTTTTACGTGCGAATGATAATTTTTGGAATATTTACAAAAAATTGGCAGACGAATGGTTTCTAATTTTGAATGCGGATGACGCATTTGAAAATATTGTAAATGGAGATTCGGAAGGAATTGAAATTTTCGATGAAACGAGATTTTTACAATGGAAAAAAAAGATAACAAATTGAATAGAAAAGGTGTGAAAGCTGAAACTTTGAGAAAAGGCGTAGAATTTACACGCATTGGAAACCGCGCCGTTCACAAAGCGCAGGAAGAAAATCGGCGTTTGGGAATTGCGAATTGGTATTCGATCAACGGGAAAATCGTCAGCGATCAGGAATTGGAAAAGCTGAAAAGCGAGTAGATTTTTTGCGAACTTTGCGCCTTTGCGTGAAAATTTTTTATTCGCATTATTTCATGCAAAGGCGCAAAGTTCGCAAAGTTTTCTTTTTACGCTTGATTTACACAGACTAGGCAAAATAAATGAAATCGAAGGATTCGAAAAATCTCGGACGGACGGAATTGAACGAGCTATTTCGTGTCGGTTTGGGTGAATTGTCTTTCGGAAATTTGGCGGAAATCTCGAAATCGGCATCGACTTTGAAGGATTTGGCGAGTGTTTTTTTCCCGTTTGCCGCGCTCGATTCGATTCCGAAATTTTGGGGTGATAAAAGCAAAACGCTCGCGCTCGACGAAGAAGAATTGCCCGATGTTCATTCGCGTTACCGTGTGCTTGTCGAACAGATTCCGGCGATCGTTTTTATGTCGTTTCTCGATCGCGGCATTTCCGAAGCGTATATTTCGCCGCAGATCGAAACGATGCTCGGTTTTACGCAGGCTGAATGGCTGAATGATCCGGTGCGTTGGTTTGAACAGCTTCACGAAGAAGACAAAACGCGCTGGAGCGTGGAAGCGGCGCAGATGTTTTTGACGGGCGAACCGCTTCGCTCGACGTATCGCGTCAAAGCGCGCGACAATCGTGTGATCTGGTTTCATTGCGAAGCGAAAATGGTTCGCCGCAAAGACGGTCGTCCGTGGTTCATTCACGGCGTTGCGTTTGACGTTACCGAACTCAAACACAAAGAATTTGAGCGTCAAAATGCGCTGAATCAGTTAAGCGAAAGCGAAAAAATGCTGCGTTCGATCTTTGAATTCGCGCCCGATTCGATGGTTGTCGTCAATGCTTTCGGACGCATCGAGCGCGTTAATTCGCAAGTTGAAAAGATGTTCGGTTACAAGCCTGACGAATTGATAAATCAAGAGTTAAATATCTTGATGCCCGAAAGATTCAGAAATATTCACACACAGCATCAACGCGGTTTTATGAAGTCGCCGCACATCAGGGAAATGGGTTCAAATCTCGAACTTTTCGCGCTTCGTAAAGACGGAACGGAATTTCCCGCCGACATTATTTTGAGTCCCGTCGAAACCGAAAACGGCACGATCGTGATCGCGGTCGTGCGCGACATTACGCGCCGAAAAACGGACGAACAGGCACTTTTAAGCTACGCCGAACAGCAGAATATTTTATCGCGCCGTTTGCTCGAAGTTCAGGAAGCGGAACGCCGCCGAATCGCTTTGGAATTGCACGACGAGTTCGGTCAAACTTTGACTGGTTTGAAATTAACGCTCGAAATGGCGGCGCGAAACAGTTCGGAAAGCTCGCTGGATTCGATCAATTACGCGCAGAATCTCGTTAATGAATTGATGGCAAAAGCGCGGAAATTATCGCTCGATCTGCGTCCGGCTGCGCTCGATCATCTCGGACTTCTTTCGGCGTATTTGTGGCTCATCCGCAATTACACCGAACGCACGAATATCATCATCGATTTCAAACATTCGGGCATTTCGGGCAGACGTTTTTTGTCCGAGATCGAAACTTCGGTTTACCGCGTCGGTCAGGAAGCTTTGACGAATATTGCGCGTCACGCAGATGTCAAAACGGCGAAAATTCTGCTTTGGGCTGACGAAAATTCGGTCAATTTAACCGTTGAAGACGACGGCAAAGGTTTTGATGTCGAAGAAGTTTTGCAGAAAGGCGATTCGACCGGAATTGCCGGAATGCGCGAAAGAGTTTTGTTTTTAGGCGGAAATTTCTCGATCGAATCAACCCAAATCGGCGGCACGAAGATCAATGCAAGCTGGAATCTGTAAATTTTTTCAAAAAAAAGGCTGAAAAAATGATTTTCTCAACAGATAAAAAGAAGAAATCAACAGATATAAGGATAAAATCAACAGATAAAAGGAAAATATCAATTGATAAAATGATTTCTTCAACAGATAAATAGAGAAAATCAACAGATAAATTGAAATAATCAACCGAGAAAATGTTTTTATCAATTGATAAAAAGAAAATATCAACGGAGAATTTAATTTTATCTGGCGCGAAATCTTTTTTTTTCAGCGGAATCCGAAAATATCAAATTATTTTAATAATTTTTAAGTTGGCACATACATTGCCTAAACAATTTTGGCTGATGAGCATAAAGCTCATTGATAATTTGGCTCAAATCTAATGATTCAAAAGGAAGTCCACATTTTGCTGGCTGATGACCACGCACTTGTTCGCCAAGGCTTACGCGCCTTGCTCGAAGCCGAACCGAATTTTCGTGTGGTCGGTGAAGCAGGCGACGGCTTGGAAGCATTGAATTTAACTAAAAAACTGAAGCCGAATGTCGTCGTTTTGGATGTGATGATGCCGCATTTAAATGGTTTGGAAACGGCGCGGCAGATGTCGAAACAATTTCCGACGACCAAAATCATCATTCTTTCGATGTATGACGACGAAGGTTTTGTGCTGGAAGCATTAGGAAACGGCGCGTCGGGTTATGTTTTAAAAGATTCTAATTCGACCGATCTGATCGCGGCGGTTCACGAAGTTATCGCCGGCAGACGTTATCTTTCGCCGCCGCTTTCCGATCGTGCGATTTCCGCTTATCAACAATTTGCAAAATCGGGAACTTTCGACAAATACGAAATCTTAACGACGCGCGAAAGGGAAGTTTTGCAGTTGACGGTCGAAGGAAGCACTCATTCAGAAATCGCAAATAAATTGGGAATCAGCGTCAGAACGGCGGAAACTCACCGTGCCAATTTGATGAATAAATTGAATTTACATTCTAAAGCCGATCTTATCCGCTATGCGATCAAACGCGGAATTATTCCGATGGATAAATAATTTACGATTTAAAAATTAAAAGAAACCGTCTGCGAAGAGATTTCAGACGGTTTCTTTTTTTATCAGAATCGGCTGTCCCCCTTTCCTACACCGACTCTAATTTCAAGCAGCTTTTTAATTTATTTGAAAGCGTAAGAAATTCCCATCGCAAATTGATGGCGGGCTTTTAAATCTACGCCCGGAGTGATTCTTCCCGCAACTTGTGCGACTCCGAAATCGAGTGCGAGCGGAACTTCTGCTTTCGGCAGAATACGGACGAAATATGTCAAAGTCGGCGGAACCGTCGGTCCCGGCAAACCTTTGATATATTTAGGTTGTTGAGCAACTTCCGAGCCAAAGATCAATGTGCTTTTTGACGGACCTTTGACGACTGCGGCAACGGCTGCGAAAACGGTCGGTTTCCAATCCGGCGAATTTCCCGCAACGCCCATGATCGAAGCGTTCGTATATTTCACACCGAAGTTGAAAAGCAGCGGTAAATCTTTAACTTGCGTGACGGTTTTCGTCGCAACGACGTAAATGTCGCCGTTCGTTTCTGATTTATTATTGATCACGCCGCCGACGCGTTTGACGTTTGTTCTGGCAACGAATCCGGCGGAAATTGCGGGAACCCATTTCGTTTTTCCGGCATTTTCTTCAACTAAATTAACTTTGCCGTGAATAATGTTGAAACCATTATCGAACAAAGGACTTACGGCAGTTTTGCCGGGACTCGAAAAGTTTCGTGTGTAACCGAATTCGACGCGTTTTGCCGCGCCGACGGTGATCGATGCTTGGTAATGATTTCCGACGACGCTTCCTGCATTCAGGTAGTGGAAGGAAATCTGCGGCTTGCCGAATTTGTTCTTTTCAGACGGACTCGTATAAGCAAACGGCGTAACGAATGCGCCTGTTTGTCCTTCCCAGTTGATGCCTTGCGCGCGAACGGCTATCGACGGAAGAAATAACAAAGCAGCGAAAACGACCAGTACGACTTTCAATCTACTGATAGTTGATAAAGTTTTGGACATTATAATGACCTCCAAATATTTTTTGTTTTTTTAGGTTTTTGCAAAATATCAAATCGGGTGGTTATCTAAATCAAAAAATTCATCAAATCTCAGTAAAATAAAAGCGATTAAAAGATTTAGCCAACCATTTCATTTCGACAAAAAAATACTTTGCGAACTCTTTCACAAGCAGGTGCAAGTATCATTCCAAATTATGATTTCCTTAAGAAATAAAGGTTTGCTAATAAAAATAAATCTTAAATGTATGAAAAATTAATAAATGATGCGGAAAATTTCGCAATAGTGCGGAAATTTACACAGATGATCTTAGAGTTTTTGTAATAAATTGCTCAAATTTTTGTTCAGTATTTTGAACGAAAGTTCAGAATCTAGGTAATAAAACCTGAAAAATTCAGTAAGAATCCCGATAGCAATCAGCGGTGCAAAAACGGATAATTAATTGTCTGTCAAAAAGCTAACTTAGATTAAAAAATTCAAATTCAAATGAATGATTCGATTTAAGAAATCTGAAAATCGATCTGAGGATTTGATGAAAAAGTTAGCACTTTCTTCTTCAAAGACTTTGCGAACGATTTTCGCAAAGAAGTCAGCCTGTGATTTTCGATTTTTCCTTTGTCGATTGCTGTGTCACGAAAATTACAGGCTGAACTTTTAACCCGAATAAAAAAATATAATTTATTGGTTAAACCAATTTAATTTCACAGCTTTTCAATGGAAAATCGAAAAATCTCATAACTACGTAGTTTTTTTTTCAAAAATACGTAGTTGCACGTAAAACTATCCGTAGTTATGCCAATAGACAGGCTTTGAAAATCGGCTCATAATCGCAATCAGCTAATAAACCCAAAATCTGTCAAAGATAATTTTCAGTTTTAGATTTTTACAAACGGAGTCAGCAACCGTCTTTTTTATACGGCTTTAATTTCCGTAATTCACGGAAATTAAAGCGGTTTTATACAGTTTTTTACAAACAAGATCGTAAGAGGCAAAAAATGCAAACGTCGAACGGCAACGGAACAATCGAAATTTCCGATTCATTAAAGGAAGTCATCAAACAACTTAACGAACCGCAGACGGCTTCGGCTTTGAAAAATCTGGCGAAAAACGCCGAGGTTTTGGACGGACTCGTGATCGGCGTTGACGGTTTTTTGCGGCGCGGTGAAGAAATTGCCGAAAACATCGGCGAAAGCGTCCGCGAATTTGCGCCGAAATCTAATGGAAACGGAAATTCGCCGCAATTGATGGAAGAAGTTCCTCAATTGATAAATAATCTGCCGACGCTTGCAAAAACCGGAAACAAAATCTCCGCACTTGCCGAAACAAAAGAATTTGATGCGCTTTTAAGTAAAGAAAATCTTGCAACTTTGCAGGAATTGGTTGAAATCGTCAATAAACCCGGAACGCTTGAAGCTTTACGCGAAATTGCCGCAAACGCGCAAGTTTTGGCTTTGACCGTGACGGCGTTGAGCGCATTTTTACAACGCAGCGAAGAAATCGCGGACAATATCGGCGAAAGCATCCGCGAATTTGCGCCGAAATTCGACGGCGAAAAAACACACGCGATCGGCGAAGTTCTCGGACAACTGCCGAATGTTTTGCCGCCTTTGGTCAATAATCTTCCGGCTTTGACGGAAAATCTCGCGCCGCTGATGGAACAAATGCCGTCGTTGATGAAAACAGGCGCGAAGGTCGGCGAAATCGCTGAATCCGAAGGAGTTCAGGCGTTTTTGAATTCGGGAATGTTGACACCGGGACTCGTTAATTTTCTCGGAAACAGCGGCAAAGTCGTTGTGAAAACCGAAGAAGAATTTCGCAAAAATCCGCGTGAAGTCAGTCTTTGGGGCGCATACAGCGAAATGAAGGACAAAGACGTTCAGCGAGGTTTGGGATTTTTGCTTTCGTTGGCAAAAAATTTCGGTCAGGCTCTGAAATAAATGCACGAATTATCGATCGCTTGCAGCATTGTCGAAGCCGTCGAGGAAAATCTTCCTTCGCCGAGCGCGCAAGTTTTAAAGGTTTTTTTGAAAGTCGGAAAAATGTCGGGCGTGGTGAAAGACGCACTGCTTTTCAGTTTTGAAATTGCCGCGCAAGACACCAAAGTTCAAGGTGCAACTCTTGAAATAGAAGAACTTCCTGTGATTGTTTATTGCAATAAATGTGACCGAAACAGCGAGCTCGGAAATCCGCCGATCTTTCGTTGCGAAAACTGCGGAGAAAGCACCGCAAATATTATTCAAGGAAAGGAAATGGAAATCGTTTCCATAGAAATCGAAGATGGAAAAGCCGCGAATTCTTGAAGTAAGACAAGGAATTTTAAAGAAAAACGACAC
>DAITPE010000141.1:0-11135 GCA_036833775.1 Pyrinomonadaceae bacterium
AGCGAAACGGTTTGCATCGGCGGATTTTCACAAACTGAATTTTCAACCGGAACGGTTTGTGTTTCCTGCGCTTCGAGCGGTTCGGAAACTTCGTTGACCGTTTCGAGCGGTTTGATATTTTCTTGAACGGCAGCTTTTTCCTGCGGTAAAGGTTTTGTTTCCCCTACAAATTCTTTCGGCGCAGCAACGGCTTTTTTCGCTTCGTTTGCTTGGCGTTCTTTCGCGCGAAGCAGGGAAGTTCGCAAAACTTGGCGCATAATCACCGCCGAATCAAAACGCTCTTCACGCTTGATCTCCAACGCCTTCATAAAAACGTCCGAAACTTCGTGCGGAATCGACGGATTAAGTTCGTTCAGCGGAATCAGCGGATCGTTCTTTCCTTCCAAAAGTTCGATCGAACGCGTCAGCGCATCGATCGGTGCTTGTCCGGTCGCCAGATGATAAAGCGTCGCGCCGAGCGAATAAACATCGCTCCGTGCATCGGCGGGCATTTGCAGAATTTTTTCCGATTTTTCGTCGTAGGTTTTCGTAATGACCGACTGCGAAGCCGGATCTAGCCGATCCCAGATGCGTTCGAGCGGCAAATAATTGATAAATGCCGAATCGGTCGTTTGCGGCGATGTCGGATTGCCGTTCGCATCCGAATTTGCTGCAATGCACATCGGAAAAATCTTCAATTTTCCTTCGACCGTCAACCGCAGATTTTGCGGTTTGATGCCGTTGTGAAAAAGCGGTTTTGCCTGCGTGTGCAGATAATTCAAGACGAAAAGAAGCTGATCCGCCCAATTCAGCACGTTTGAAAGCGCGAACGAACATTTCGCTTTTTCGAGCAATTTGTTGAGATTGTTTCCCTCGGAAAACTCCGTGACCAAATAAAAACGGTCAATTTCCGAAAAATAATCGCTCACTTTCAAAAGCGAATCGTGATTCAATTCTAAAAGCTTGCGCGCCTTACTGATAAAATGTTCGCGCAGTTGATCGAGTTCAGGCGCGGAAATCACTTTCTTTGTGGTGAACAAAATTTCCTTGATCAAAACCTTGACCTTTGCCGATTCGTCGAAACATTCGTAAATCGCTTCGGTTTCGTCCTGACCGATTCCATTTAAAATTCGATAGCGTCCTTGGTTTAAAATTTGGTCTTTTGGCAACATAAACTACCTCGAGGAAACAAACCGAAAAAGTTTGTATCATCCATTATACTGATTTTGTTAAAGAATTAAAGACTTTTGTTGTGATTATTTAAACAAAATTTTACATTTTAAGGCAAAGAAATTGAAAACTCTTCCGAAAACACAGAAAAATTTCGGTTAAATATAAACTGAGCCGTTATTTACAGGGAAAATGGAAGAAAGGTTTATCGGATTTTTATTTGAGAAAAGTTGTCGAGAAAACAACTATCCGACAATTATTGAGAATATAGAAATTTGCGGAAAAAGGCAACAGAAAATTTAAGCCGTAATTCCTGTAAATGAAGATTTTAGAAATCACGGCTCGGCTTTGAAAGTTTATTTTTTCGGGAATTAAAACTCGATAAATATTTGATTTCCGCCGGAATCGTCGGAATCGTCTTTGGGTTTTTTGTCTTCACGCAAAAAACCTTGTGCGACGAAAAGTTTGACGATCGTGCGGGCATCGCTGCGTTGGAATTTGTCTGAAAAAGTATTCATTCTTTGCAGATCGGCTTTACCGAGCATTTGAATTTGAATGATGTATCTGAACAAAAGCAAACCGTCCCAAGTAAAAGAATTGGTCGTCATCAGAAGCTCGCCTTTTTTGAAACTGCGGTTGCGTTTGTTGTATTTGCTCAAGATCGCCGAAGCCTGTACGAAATCGTTTATTTGATCGACGATCGGATCGAAAATACGAAAAGCTTCGTTCGGTTCGATCAGCGCGTAACCTTTGACGATTTCCATCAGATCGTTTAATTCATCTTCGTCTTCGGGATATTCGTTTGCCAAACCTTTCGCATCTTTCATCAAGTTGGCGGCAGTTTCGAGATTTTCTTTGCTGCCTTTTTTGTAAAATTGCATCGCCAGCGTGACGAGTTTTTGAATTTGAGTTTTCTTTTTGCTCAAATTTCCGATCATTTTTTTCGCTTCGTCGAGTTTTCCGTCACTTGCGGCGCGATTTATTTTGGCGGATTCGTAAGCTTCCGAAGCGTTTGTGCGCGTTTTTTCGTCGGGAATTTCATCGATCAGTTTTTTCGCACGGGCTTCGTCATCGATCTGCGCGATCTTGTTGATCAGCGATTGATACGCGCTCGCTTTTTCATATTCGTTCAATTTCGGCAAATCAGCCAAAATTTCTTCAGGCGTCGAATTAGGATTCCAAAGTTTTTCCTGCTGCTGAAAACGCTTTAATTCAGGCGGCAGATTTTTCATCGCTTCGGTTTGTTTTTGTTTGAGAAGTGCGGCTTTTTCGGGCAAAACTTTCTCAAAACTGCGAATCGCGGAAGTCAACGCCATCGTCATTTCCAAAGAAGCCGTCGGCTGTATAAAAGTATCGAAAAGCTTGTTGGCGATCGTTTTTATTTGCGCGTCGCTGAAACTGAAAAACTTTTTTCCTTGCGTTTTCGGTTTGTTCGGATTCGTTGCCTCGGTCAAAAATCTGAGCGCGATGCCCATATCCGAATTCTTTTTTGAAAGATCGGTTTCGACGATTTTTTGAACAATATCGTCAGCCAAAGAAGCCGCTTTTTTCTCGTCTTTCTGATAAACTTTCTGCAAAAGCGGCATCAATTGTTCAGACAAACCTTTTGCCAAACTTTCTTTAATGAGCTTGATGGCTTTTTCGGGATTTTGTTCGGCTGCGAGCGCGGCAAAACGCTGTTCGAGCGAAACTTCCTGACGAACGCGGTAATTATCGGGATCGAAATTAAACATTCCGTCGCTTTGTTTTGCGTTCGGCTGTGAAGATTTGGCAATTGCTTCGGTCAATTTTGCTGAGCGTGTTTGAACCAGAAGTTCGAGCGCAAGATCGGCATCGTTTTTTGCAATTATCGGCAAAATTTCGTTTCGCGGTCCACCGAATTCAAACATCATGGCATACGGATCGTCAGTTTCTTTTTTCTCTTTTTCGCTTTCGGCGTTGAGTAAAATCAACTCGCTGCCGGCATTTCGAAAAAGTTCGCGGGCGCGTTTTTCGTCGAATTTCCAGTAAAGATCGCCCGCTAAAACGTAAACGATCGCACGATTTTGCGACAATTTCAGCGTGGGGGCATCGCTGACGGCTTGATCGATCATTTCCAAAACCAGCTTTTCAAGTTCTTTTTGTTTTTTCTCTTTTTCGGATTGCGATTCGGTCGGCGAAGCGTTTTGCGGAAACGCCGGAACGAATGAAAAAACGACCAAGCAGGAAATAGCCAGCAAACGCAAAAATCTCATATTTTTTCTCCTTGGGTGCAGAATCGAAGTTTATTACGGCATCTTAACTTAAAATGTTTGTTTACGGAAGAAAATTTTGGAATATTTTTTAAAAGGTTTGTAATTTACTGAAAGACGAAACTAAATTTCGTTGAAAAGCGAATTAAATATTATGGCGAACGAAATAAAATCGAGCGAGATCACGCCGGAAAATGTTTATCTGAATCGGCGAAATTTTATGCGCGCCGCGATGCTTGCCGGAACGAGTCTGGCAACTGCCGGAATCTATAAATTTTTCAATCCGCCGCCGCCGAAGGAAGTAAAAACCGCGCAGATCGAAGACGTCAAACAGCCGACGGATTACAAAATCGAAGATAAACCGAATTCGTTCGAGCAAATTACGAATTACAACAATTATTACGAATTTTCAACCGACAAACGCGGCGTTGCACGCGCAGCGCAGGATTTTGTGACGCGACCGTGGACGGTCGAAGTCGGCGGTTTGGTGAATAAGCCGAAGGTTTTCGACATTGACGATTTATTGAAATTCGAACAAGAAGAGCGAATTTACCGTTTTCGCTGTGTCGAAGGTTGGTCGATGGTGATTCCGTGGGTTGGTTTTCCGCTCAAAAAAATTCTCGATGCGGTCGAACCTGTGGGAAAAGCAAAATATGTTGCATTTGAAACATTTTACGGCGATACGAAATCTGAAAATCCGCACGTGAAGTTGCCCGAAGGTAAAAATTCGATGCAGTCGAGTTATTCAGCCGGAATCGATCTTCCGTATATCGAAGGTTTGCGGATGGACGAAGCGTTGCATCCATTAACTATTTTGGCGACAGGGCTTTACGGCAAACAAATGCCGAATCAAAACGGTGCGCCGATTCGCTTGATCGTGCCTTGGAAATACGGTTTCAAAAGCATTAAATCGATCGTCAAAATCACCTTGACCGAAAACGAACCGCCGACGACTTGGAACATTGCAAATTCGAGAGAATACGGATTTTATTCAAACGTAAATCCGAACGTCGCGCATCCGCGTTGGTCGCAATCGACGGAAAGACGCATCGGCGAATTAACGCCGCGCGAAACCTTGATGTTCAACGGTTACGCCGACGAAGTTGCGCGGCTTTACGATGGAATGGATTTGAAGAAATATTTTTAGTCATTTGTCAGTCGTTCGTAATTAGTTGCTCGTTGCAACATAAAATAATCCGCGAAATGTGAATAACAAGCCACGAACAACTAACCACGAACTACGAACAATTACCCAATGCAAGACGTTAAATTCAACAAAATACTGATATTTATAAATTCACTCGTGCCGCTCTTGATGTTTGTTTATGACGGTTTTCGCGGAGATTTAGGCGCGAATCCGATCGAATATTTTTTGCGGACGACGGGAGTTTTGACGTTGGTTTTTTTGTTGATAACTTTAGCGGTGACGCCTTTGCGGAAAATGTACGGCTGGAATAATTTAGTTAAATTTCGCCGAATGCTCGGATTATTTGCGTTTTTTTACGGCTTTCTGCATTTGATAACTTACAGCATTTTCGACAAAAGCTTAAATATTTCGGCAATCGCCGCCGACGTTTTGCAAAGACCTTTTATCGCCGTCGGAATGCTCGCGTTTTTTCTGTTGATTCCGCTTGCCGTTACTTCGACAAATTCGATGATCAAACGTCTCGGCGGCAAAAATTGGTCAAAACTTCATAAATTGACTTATTTAATCGCGATTTTAGGCGTGATTCATTTTTGGATGATCGTCAAATCCGACCTGAAACATCCGTTTTTGTTTGCGTTTATTTTAGCTCTTTTGCTTGGCTATCGAATTTACGATTCGCGGAAAAAGACAAAAATTCAAAAAACAAAGATTCAAGAAGCCTGAGTTTCTTCGATTAATGTTTCAGTGGAAGGAATTTTCTTTGAAAAGAGTTTTTCTTCCAATTTTTTTCTTATTTTGAGCGAATATTTTTCCACTAAAAAATACGAGATCAGCGTCGTTACCGCTAAACCGATAAAATTGAAAGGCGTTTGCGTCAAAATGCTCGGCTCTTTCGGATTGAAAAAAGGCTGCTGCCAAAGATAGATCGAATAACTCATCATTCCGAGCGTGACAAACGGCGCAGAATTTAGAATTTTTCCGGCGAAAGAATCGTAATTCGTAACCGCCCAATCGATACAAAAAGCGATCAGCAAATTCATAATCGTAAAGCTCGCGCCCAAGAAAATACGCGGATGATCGTATTGCAAATTCGCCAAAATAATTATCAAAGGCGCGATCAAAACGATTTTCGATCGAATAAGTCTTTTATAAACAGAATTCTGGTGCAAATTTTTGTAGAAAAGCGCGAGCAAACAACCGGCGGCGAGCGAATCCATATTGGCGTGAAAACCTTTGAGAACCCAAATCGGATCGGAACCGAAAATTTGAAAATCCAAAACTCTGATAAACGGATTTATCAAAATTATCAAAAGCAAGAAAACCTTGGTTTTTCTGATTCCTAAGATCAATAAAATTGTCGGAAAAAGTAAATAAAATTGCTCTTCGACCGCTAATGACCAAGTGTGTCCGAGAAGCCAATTTAATGGATTTAAGTAATCGCTGAGGTAAAAAGATGCGGCAAGGAAAAACTTAAACGGAATATCGATAAAACCGAGAACGACGGCTAAAAATATCACGAAAAGATAAAAATAAAAAGGCGGGAAAATCCGTAAACTGCGGCGAAAATAGAACTTCCAGAGATTTATACCGTTCGTTTTTTCGATCTCTTTGAGAAGAAGTCCGGTGATTAAAAATCCCGAGATAACGAAAAAAACACGTACGCCGAGATTTCCGAGATTTCCGGCGTCGCCGAAACCGAGAACGAAAAGCCAATGGTTGATAATTACCAATAGAATTGAAATTGTCCGCAAACCGTCGAGTGACGGAATTCGATTTTCAGATTTTTCCATATTGCCTGAGCAGGGAAATTCTATAAACTTCAAATCGAGTTCAAAATCCAAATTGTATTGAAACTTATATTGAAATCCGTCGAAAATCAGCGGGTTTTCTTATTTTGTGCGGATTTATCAAATGTGCGTCTAAAATCATCGCCGGTGATTGAAACGGTTTTGCACATTTCATAAAGACGCGAACGCAGACGAACGCCGATTCTTTCTTCGAGCGTTTCTTCGATTGCGTTGCGTTTGTCATCTAAATAATTGGTTGTAAAGATCGTCAATTTGCGGTCGTTATAGCGCGTATTGATGATGTTTGCCATCGTGTCGCGCACCCATTCGGTCGGTTTTGTTGCGCCGATTTCGTCTAAAACTAAAATCTCGGCATCCAAAATCGGCTGTAAAACTTTCAATTCCGAAGTTTGCGTGCTGGCGTTATATGAATTTTGAATTTCCTTCAAAAGCGAACCCGATTCGTAAAACAAACAGCCATAACCTTTTTTTGATAATTCATTAATGATTGAAACTGCCAAATGTGTTTTACCGACTCCTACAGGTCCCATAAATAGTAACCCTCGTTCTTTATAAAGAGGGTTATAATCATGTGTTAATTTATGTGCAAACCATACAGCATTCTTTTGGGATTCATTGTTGGGAAAATAAGTTTGAAAACTGCAATCCGTGTAGCGTTTCGGAATGCGCGTTTTGTCGAGCTGATTAGTGTGCGATTTCTGCTTGCGGCATTCGCACGGACGCGCGCCTTTGCCCGGAACGATTTCCATTCCCGCGCCGTAACATTTCGGGCAAACTTCCGGCTCGTCGCCGAATTCTTGCGGCGAATCGTCATAAAATTCGTGTTCGGGCGCAGACTGCTGCGTATTCGGAACAGCGAAAAGAGTCGGAAATTTTAGTTTTTCTTGCGGCATTGGGCGAACTCTGTCTAGGTTTTTGATCCGTAAATCCCTTGAACTTTGTCGGAGATTTCGGCGAAAATCTGGAGCCGTGTTTGGATTATAGCACTCATCGAAATGATTTCAAGTTTTAATTTCAGATTTAAAACCCAATAAAAATCGAGGTTTTGTGAAAACGAAAAATTAGAAATTTTAAAAACGCTGTAAACACAGGACTTACGAATTAACAAAAAATTCACATCATCGAAAATTTAGTTCGGTTTGATTTTTTCGTGTTCGCGCTTGTGGTATATTCTTAATCTGTAAACTAAAAAGATTATGAGTATTTTCCGCAGTTTGCTGATCAGATTCGGTTTAGCCGATTTCAAAGCCGAACGCACACCGATCTCGGTTTTCCTGCTCGACGACGATCATCGCCGTCATCGTTGGTTTAAAAAACGCTTCGACGGCGACGAAGTTTTCGTTGCCGAAACGGTCGAAGAAGCGAAAAAACTTCTTACTGAACAATCTTACGACGCAATTTTTCTCGACCACGATCTTTTGCCCGAACATTACGAATCGAACAATCACGACGATTTCGGCAGAACGGGCTACGCGATCGCCGAATGGCTCAACGAAAGAAAAGAATTACAGCGTGCTTCGACGATCATCGTTCACACCCGCAACGCCGATGCCGCGATCAGGATGGTCGAAAAACTCCGCGAATCGGGCAGAAACGTCGAATATTGCGCTTTTCCGATGCTCGATCTGAAAATTAAGAATTATTGGAAACGGTGAAAAAGTAAAAAATAAAAAGTAAAAAAGCTGATTGATTATTTACCATTCAGCTTTTTCCTTTTACAATCCGGCTAAATCCCATTTTTTGACGACTTCGTTGATCAGATTCGCAACTTTATCGGTGACTTTTTTGTAATATTCGTCGGCTTTTTTCTGGTCAAATTTCGGATAACCCTGATTTTTTTGATAAAGCCCGATCGAAGAAGGAAACGGAACCGCCGACCAAGTTCCTGCCGCCGGATAAGCTGTCGTCATTTCTTCGCCTTTGTATTTTTCGGGATGAACGAGCGTCGGATCGATTGCTTGAATAAATGCCGTTTCGTTCAAACCTGCGTGTCCGCCGTCTTCGCCGAAAACTTCCTTCGTTTCGTCAGAAGCAAACGACCACCAATTTATCACTAAAGTTCTAACTTTTTTTTCCGCCGCAACTTCCGCCGCAACCGATTGTAGAACGGCAGTTTGCCCACCGCCGTGACCGTTTAGAATGATGATGTTTTTGAAACCGTTTTTCGCCAAACCTTCGAGAATTTGTTTGACGAACGGACGATACGCCGATTCGGTGATTTGAAACGCGCCCGGATATGCTTCCATCGAACCCGTGATTCCGTAAGGCAAAGTCGGCGCGATCATTGCGTTTACACGCGGCGCGATCGTTTTCGCCATCGCAAACGGCGCAGTGTTGTCCGCGCCGTTGTTGATAACGCCGTGCGGTTCGAGCGTTCCAGTCGAAAGCAAAACCGTATTTATTTTAGACGGAACGACTTCCTTAAATTCCATCCAATTTATGCGCTCCATTTCACGCGTCGAAACGACGTCGTTTTTTGTTTGCGCCGAAAGCGTGAAAATTAAAGAAAAAGATAGAAAAACAACGGCGAAAATGCGATTTGTCATAAAAGCTCCAAAGAATTTTGAATTTGAAAACGAACGGCGAAAGATTACAACAGTAAAGCGTGAAAGTTCAATTTGGAAATTAAAAATGAGCGGATTTTAAATGAAAAAAGAGGCTTCAGCGAGCCTCTAAAGATGTTTGAAATTGTTGATTGTCAAAGACTTAAAACATTAAGCTGCGGCGCGTCTGACCATCGGCGAAATTGTTCTGCCGGTCGGACTCATCGTGTTTTGCGAAATCGCAATTTCGATGGCTTGCGGCGGAACTTTGAATTCGTTCGCAATCTTGCCGATCGATTCGCCTTCAGAAAAACGACGGCAAATCGTTTCAAGTGTATGATGACGCAGATCGCGCCCACAGTGATAACACGTTCCTTGCATTGGAAAATACTTGTCAAAATCGTAGCTGTTCATATACTTGCTCCTGCTATTTTTGGTAAATTTGCTTGGACTTTTAATAGTAACAGATTTCTCTTATAGAAAACAATAAAAAAAATTATCGCAATTGATTATAAATTCTAATTTTTACGTAAGTTTAATATTGTCAATAACGAACGATTTCAGAAAAAATCATTTTTCGAGCCGAAACTTGACAAAAAAACGCTGAAAGTTTAGTTTTACAATTTCGTGCTTTCAGCAAAACTGATAGTTGCTATTTCAAAGTTTAATAGTAGAGGTGCGGTTTTCAAGAGTAATTTTTCGGAGAGTTTGAAGACTTTTTGATGAAAGAAAGAAAGGGAAAAACCGCCGAAATTTGAAATTTCTTCAAAGGTTTCAAGTTGGTTATAGCGGCTAAATCCGCTAGACTGTCAACGAAAATTCGTTGGAGTGCTACGGCTGTTTTTACAAAATTTCTGTTTTTAAGAAAAGAGTCAGTCGTGCGTTTCAGCGGCTGACTCTTTTTTTCTTTTTTATGAGCGAATTAAAACCAACGGTAATGAAATTTGGCGGCACGAGCGTGCAGGATGCCGAAGCTTTTGCGCGTGTCGCCGCGATCGTCACTGGCGAAGGCGAAAATTGTCCGGTCGTCGTTACGTCGGCGATGTCGAAAGTTACGGACGCGCTTCTTTTCGCGTTTGAAACGGCAAAAAAAGGCGACGCAGAAACTGCGATTGAATCGCTCGAACCGCATTTTCAGCGTCACACGGCAGTTTCCGTCGAATTGACCGACGAAAATCATCAAAAGGCTTTTCAAACCGAACTCGATTTTGCGAAAAACGAATTAAAGGATTTACTGACAAGAGTTTCGCGCCGCAGTTTGCCGCTTTCGATGCTCAAAGACGCGATCGTTTCTTACGGCGAACAGCTTTCTTCAAGGCTTTTGACTTTCGTTTGCCAGGCAAAAGGTTTGAACGCGCGTCACGCCGATTCGCGTCGGTTGATCGTGACCGACGACGAATACGGTTCAGCCGCGCCGATCTGGGATGAAACCGAAAAAATTATTCAACTCGAACTGAATTCATTGTTAAATCGCGGCGAAGTTCCCGTGATGGGCGGATTTATCGCCGCCAGCCGCAGCGGTGAAACGACGACTTTGGGACGTGGCGGTTCGGATTATTCCGCGGCTCTCGTCGGCGCGGCTTTGAAAGCGCGTGAAATCCAAATTTGGACGGACGTGACCGGCGTTTTAACCTGCGATCCGCGAATTTGTCCCGAAGCGCGAACCTTGAAAACTCTTTCCTACGAAGAAGCCGCCGAGCTTGCCTATTTCGGCGCGAAAGTTTTGCATCCGAAAACGATTCAGCCCGCTGTTGACTTACAAATTCCGGTGCGCGTCTGCAATTCGCATCAACCCGCAGAAAAAGGCACGATGATTTTACCGTCAGCGCAAACCACGCCGCGACTCGTCAAATCGATTGCCTATAAAAAAGGAATCACGATTCTGCACATCGCCTCGGCGCGAATGCTCGGCGCGTTCGGTTTTATGAGCGCGATCTTTCAGATTTTTGAACGACATCGAACCGTCATCGATGTCGTGACGACTTCGGAAGTTTCGGTTTCATTAACTCTCGACAACACCGATTCGCTCGAAGCCGTCGTGAAAGATTTACAACGTATCGCGTCGGTCGAAGTCGAACGCGATCAAGCTGTCGTTTGCGTCGTCGGCTCAGGCTTGCGCGACACTTCGGGCGTTGCAGGACAAATTTTTACAGCGATTTCCGATTTCAACATTTCGCTGATTTCACACGGCGCATCTTCTGTAAATATGACCTTTGTCGTTGAAGAAACGGTCGTCAAAGATGTGATAAAAAGACTG
>DAITPE010000142.1:0-11128 GCA_036833775.1 Pyrinomonadaceae bacterium
TAATCGGTTTTATTTTTAATCCTAACAAGAGCGCAAAAAGCTTCTCTTTTGAAATCACCATTCTTTTTGAATAATATTCAGTCAGATTAATCGGATGAATTACGCCGGGACTTTTATACCATGAGTGACAAGTCCCATAAAATAAATTATTCAGGGTTTCCTTTATTTGTGAGATAGTCGAATTTGAATAATAGTGTGCAAAACTTTCCAGATGCTCGCCTGAAGTGCCTAGTAATTTATAGACGATTCCTCCTAAATGAGAGGTATATTTCGTGTCGATGAGTGCCGCATGTCTGCCGCTTTCAATAAAGCCTTGAACATACTTCTTAAAGTTATCGACTTCTACGCTTATTTCTTTGGTTGCACCGAATTTAACTACCATTGGAGCCGACCCGCCAAGATTTTCGTAGAATGCCTCTACAATTAAAACATTTGTCCCGCTGCCGCCGGTTTTGATCGGCTTTACCAAAATAGTGTCTGCCTCGTAAAATAATCGACTTAACAAATCGGAAAGTTCCACCGAAAGCTGTTTTTGTAATTTAGTATCTTTTTTAACGCGAATATTGCCTGGTAACTTTAAATTTAATACTGCTTGTTCCGAACTGCTGAATTTCCAGTCTACATTGAGATTCAAATTAAGTTTGATCTCTGAAAAGGCGTTTTTAACTGTAGTTATAAAGTCTGTGCCGTCAAAATTATCCTTCTCTAAAAAATCGGTAACTCTATATTGGCGAAAAGTTTCGCGCATTAATTCTTTTGTTCCATAAGCGGAAAAAACGATAATTTTCATATCGCCGAGCATTTTGTTTTGATACAATTCCTCGAGCAATTCCAATCCTTGAATATTTTTCGTATCGGAATCAACCAGTCTGATGTCAAAAATTGCAACATGGTAAAAACTATTTTGAAGATAGCTTTGAGCTTCTTCCAAACTGGCAGCGACATCTACATAATATCCTGCATTTTCGAGAAGCAGTCTAAGCGTTACCTTCCACTCATCTGAGTCATCCAAGATTAAAATACGCCCCTTATTATTCATAAATTCTCCGATATATGATTTAGTGCATATTTATTACGGATCGCAAATCCGTCAAACGACTCCTTTACGATATTGATTAGATTTTTAGGAGTGAACGGTTTTTCCGCTACGTCGCTTGCACCTAATTTGAATGCCTGACGCATTTCGTCACTCGTCAAAAATGTACATAAGACAAGTTGATCGATGCTTTTGTGGTTTAACAGACGAATCAATTCAATTTCTTCTACTCCGGTTTTAGCGCAACCAATGATTATTAAATCAGGTTTGTTTTTGAGATTTTGATCGTTTTCTTTTAACTTCAGATAGCTGTCAAATACCGAAACCTTATATCCTGCCGCACTCAGTGCGGCAGAAGAAAGTTCTCTCCAATATTCCTGCTTATCAACGATAAAAACATTTTTTTTTATGCTTTTTCTACCCATAAAATTAAGTTAATTGAACTGGTAATATTAATGTAAATGTTGTTCCCTCGCCAATTTCACTTATACAAGTTAAATTCCCGCCATTTGCGATAGCCGAACGTTTTGCACTCCATAAACCGAAGCCGGTATTTTCATTATTGGCTTTAGTCGTTATATTCAGATCGAAGATCGTATCTTCTATCTCAGGGTCTATTCCGCAGCCGTTATCCTCAATTTTGATTTCGACATATCCGTCAATGTGACGAACGCTGATTATTATATGACCTTCTTGCGAGATTGCTTCGGCGGCATTTATCAGCAAATTGCTGATTATACTTTCGATATGAGATTTAACTACATACAAATTGGGAAGATTTCTTTCAATTTTCCAGATTACGTCTATCTCCGGTCTTATTTCCGGCAAATGTTCTTGAATTTGATTGAATAATTGGTTTGCTGGAATAACTTCTTTTTCTACTTCTCTCAGGGAAAAGAATACTTTTTTGGTTTTTCGGCTTTGATTAACTACTTGAGACACTCTTCCCAACAACCGATCTAACATTTTATTGTCTAACGGGGTCTGAGATTTTTTTAATTCACTAAAATACGGGTCAGCCCATCCCAGATAGTTTCCGATCCGATGCGCCAATTCATAAGCTATTTCCCCGACTGTTGCGACAACTTCCAACTCACGACTTTGTTTTTCCAACTCAACCCGATTTATCGTTGCGCCTAACATTTGCGCCAGCCCTTCAATTAATTTCAAGTCTATATCCTGAAAATAATCTTTCTGCGCATGAGTTAATGAAATGCTCCCGTAAATTTTTTCTTGAAATGTCACCCAAACAATAATCAAAGATTTAATTGACTGGTCAGAAAGATCTTGTTTTATCTCATCCTGCAGTTCATCTGTATTGGTAATAATAACGGTTTCCTTTTTAAGGAACTTCTCGTAAATATATTTGTTTGAGGTGATTTTAATCGATTCAAACGGAGCTGTAGAGTCAGTTGCCTGCCAAACTTTTGTTAATTTTTGATTTTCGGCTTTGTATCGACGAATTACGACTTGTATGCTTTCTTCGTTTTGAAGCGTACTGCCGATAATTTTATATGCCGTTTGCAACGATTCACTGTCAACGATCTTATTTAATTGCTTACCTGTTTCATTCAGGGTTTTTAATGTTTCCTGTGCGTTGATCAATTCAAATGCAATAACTGCCAAGTCGGCAAGTTCTTCGATCAGTTGCTGATCTTGTTCTGTGTATTTCGTCTGTCCTTCGATTAAGACGACTCCAATAAAAATGTTTTGTATATTCTTATAGACAGGTACACATAGCGCCCATTTAGCTTTTTTGCTCAATGGCGCAAAATCCATTTTAAAAGGAGGGTTTTTATAATTTACGATGAAAGATTTCCTACGCCTGTAAGTCAAGCCGATTAATTCATTTTCATCGGAAATCCGTGCTGAACTTTTTTCCGGTTCTATATTCTTTTCAGCGATGATATGAAAATCATTACATTCTTTATTATGGATAAAAACTGCTCCGGCATCGGAATCAGTGTGGAGTAGGGACTTTTCCAAGATCAATGCGGTCAATTGCTCAAAGGTCAGGCGGTCTTCGATTATTTTTTTTGCAACGGAACCGATGACCGCCTCATTTTCTTTGGCTTTCTTTTCGTGTTGGAACGCTTTGGTTTTGCTGATGCCGACCGCTACCTGATTTGCGACCGTGATTAAAAATTCTTCGTCGTCCGAGTTGAAAAAGTCCAACTGATTGCTTTCAAAACTGATTACTCCGATGGATTTGCCGTGCTCGATGATTGGTGTGTCTAGTTCGGATTTGGTTCTTTCATCAATTCGCAAATACCTTTTTTTACCTTTGACATCAGCAATCCGAATAGGTTTTTGTTCTTTCCATGCCTGATAGGTAAATCCTCTTTTTTCGCTTAAAGGAATCGACTTATTAATTCGTATTTTGGCATTTTCTCCGATGTGACTTTCGACGACCAATGAATTTGTTTCTTGGTCGTATATTAAAATCGTACCGTGTGAACGTCCTTCTTTCTCGATGTGAAGATTTTGTTTTGTGTAATGTAAAACCGTTTCGAAGATTTCCTTGCGGTCATTCGAGTTGATAATTTTATGGTCAATTTCCCGAAGGGCAATTAAATTATTAAGTTGCCGTTGTTTGATGCCTTTGAAATCGCTCACATTGGTAAGAGCGATCGAAATAAAAATAGCAAGTCCTTCGATCAGGTATTTTTGCGAATCGGTAAACAACTGCGGCTTACGAAAATTAAGGCACAAGATCCCGACCGATTTTCCGGCTTGTTTCAATGGCAAGACGGCAACGGATTCGATTTTTTCGTTGTTAAAAAAATCACGGTCGAGTTTGGTGCCGGTGACTTTATTTACTAATTCGTATAATTCGCCAATGTTGCAGAAGAGCGGTTCTGCATAATCCGAAACACGTTGAGAGGCGGAATTCGTCAGGTTATTAATTTGTTTTTTATAATCCTTACTGTTAAATTTACCTTCTGAAATTATTGGTTGGAGAAATTCATATCTCCGTTTGTCGTAAGGAATCATAAAAGCAACATCGGCATTGGTTTGTTTTTTTACGAGATCGACGATTTCCTTCAACATCGAATCTTCGTCATCCAGTTTTTGGGCTAACTCCTGACCTGTTTTGATAAGGTTTTCAAGTCCGCTTTTCCAGCGCACATTGCTGAGTGCCAAGGCGACAAAATGCGACAGTAATTCTAAAATCTGTCGATCTTCGTTATCAAAAGCATGGGGCGTATCTTTTTGCACCGACAGAACCCCGAGCGTGGTATCCCGAATATGCAGCGGGACGAACATCATCGAATCGGGAATCTTATCTTCGTCGGTATTGCGGTGGACGACGAAAATGCCCTTTTTTTCCAATTTTGTTCTTTCATTCGGAAAGTCTTTAACGATTACTTCTTCGTTACGGTCGATCACGTATTTGCAGGCGCCTTCCAATTCAAAATCCAATTCTTTGCTTTCGACATTTTTTTTAAGCAGATAAAAGTCCAGTTTATGGGCATTCTGTTTATAAACGCCCATCATAAAATAACAGCTTGAATCCAATATATTTGGTAAGTGCTCGATCATGCTGTCGAAAATTTGTGCAGGTTCTTTTAATTCTTTATTTATATCCTTGCCGATTTCGGCGACATCTTTATAACGGCGAATAGACCATGTGTGTTGTAAAATTGACGCGGCTTCTTTAGCGATATGGTCGGCAACGTCGCTTTCGGCATTAATATCTTCGAGTTTATTTTTGTAGCCCAGATAAATATGTCCGAGGATTTTTTTACGCTCGCTTCGCGGTGCCTGCAATTTCAAGGCAATAAAAGTTTTTATCGGAGAAGATGCATCGAATAATTTATTATAGGTGTTTTGAGTTTTGGGCAGAAAACGCGCAATTATATCATTTTCGTCGAGTGTGTTTTGATCGGTTTTCGATAGATAAGGCGGTTTTTCATCAATTCTGATAACCCGATTTTTTTCAGTGTCAAAGGTATAAACCCTCACAATGGAATCATCGATCGGGTTTGAGATTACAAGCTTGCAATAGTCAGCCTGACAAAATAATAGCGTGCGCTCAATAATTCCCCGGCAGATTTCATCTAATTCAAAAGGATCATTAACTTTTTTTAATTTCATACTTGCGTTATTACTTACCGAATGCGGATTAGTGGATATTTTTTCTTTCATTTATTAAACAGTCCTTAAATATTTTTGATTAAACTCTCTACCGATTCATTGTTATAACTAAATTTTTGATCTCTCCGACCTTGATGTCGACATCTTCGATCTCGACATCATTAAGCCCATTCGATGTTGCTTTGACGGTGTGTTTGCCGTATTGGATCGGTTTGAAGGAATATCTTCCTTGCGCGTCGGATTTGGTTGTTAATCCCAGTTCGATGACGGTTATGGTTGCGTTTTTTATTGGGTTTCCGGTTGCGTCTTTGACTGTGCCTTTGAGTTGGGTGGAGATGGTGCGCGGGTCGATGACTTTGCGGTCGGATTCGTATTTATCGACGAATTCGGGATGCGTTGCGCTTAATGTCGCAACCAGTTTGTCGATTCTTTTGGTGAATAGTTCGTCGATTTTTTTGAAAACGGCGGTTTGCTGTTTTATTAATACTTTGCGGTCGGTGACGGCGATTCTCGTTTTCGGGGTTGCTGCTTGGTAATTGTCGATCGCTGTTTGGAGTTCGCTCAATTTTTCCGCGTCGATGTTGTAATCGGCGAGTTCGCCGCGCAGGTTCAAGGCTTTGTCGTGGATTGCCTGACAGCGCGGGGCGAGCAGGTCGTCGCGGGTCTTTAAAAGTTTGCTGTTATTGGTATTTACTTCCTGTGCGAGCGTGTTGTTTTTGATGACGGTCGCGTAGGCGTATATCGCACCGGCAACGATGGAAGCTAGTTTGGCAAGTTCTGTTTTTAGAACGCTTTTATCGCGGGTCACGCCTTTTAAATCAGTGCCGATCGCTTGTTCGAGACTGAGAATTTCGGCGATATGCGCTTTCAGTTCGGCAATTGCCGTCACCAAAGCGGGAATCAGCGCGATAATTGCAGGGAAATCGTCGCTAAGTTTTTCAACCGTCCGTGACATCGTAAGTCTGGCTTCTTGTAATGCGTTCATTGCCTTGATACCTCTCTATTCGTGATTTTTGTGGTAAAACCCGCCTTGAAATATGCAAAGACCACTCTTTTTCGACCATGGCAGAGATCGATAAGAGCAAATCTTTGGAGATAACGATTACTAAATTGTTTTTAACAACTGTTGATTGCGTGTAATTGATTGATTCTTGACGTGATTCGTCCGTTTCCAAAAGGAAAACGTCTATTTCTCAAGATGAATTGAGCATTTCCTTTGTGAAAATGTCTATTTCTTGGGAATTGATGATTATTTCTTAATATGAATTGTTTAATTCTCAATGTGAAACGGCTGTTTCTTGAAGCGAAGCGAGCATTTCTTAACATCAAATGTCCATTTCTCAACAACAAACGACCATTTCTTAACATCAAATGACCATTTCTCAATGTAAAATGACTATTTCTTAACATCAAATGTTCATTTCTCGATGTTAAATGTCTATTTCTCAGCGTTGAATGTCTATTTCTCGACCGAGAGCGAGCATTTCTTCACATTAAATGTCTATTTCTTAACTAAAAATATCTATGGATTAATTGTTAAAAGCCAAAACTATGATGTCAAAGAGCTTTGATTCAGAATAAATAAGCGAAACCGCAACAAAAATACACAAAAAATAGTGCATAACTGCTCAAAATTGTTTACTACTTCTGAATTAGTCAGAAAGGTTAGCATTAATTGATAAGAAATACAAGAAAAATTTTTAATGGATGCTATAAGACGGAAAAAGGAGAACAAAATGAATTTTGTCCTCCTTTATTCTGCAATCCTTAAAACAGAATTTGATTATTTGCTGATTATCCTTTGTTTCCTGCGAGCTTGCGTTGGCGGTCGAAGTGTTCGCGGATGAGTTTGGCGGTTTTGATGCCGACGAAGGGGATTAATTCTTGAATCTCGGCGTTGGCGATCTTTTCGATCGAGCCTAAATTTCTTAAGAGCTTCATTTTGCGCTTTTCGCCGACACCTTCGATCGCGGTTAGTTCGCTCGTGAAATCGCGCATTTCGCGTCTTTTTCGGTGATACTCGACGGCGGTTTTGTGCGTTTCGTCTCTGATCTGCTGGACGAGGCGAAAGACGGGTAAGCCGGCTTCGAAAATTACGGGTTCGTGTTCGTTTCCGTAGCGTAAAAGATGAGAAATTTGGTTGTGATGTTTAGGCGGTTTGACGAGACCGACGATCGGGATCATTTCGAGGTCTAAACTCTGCATCGCCGCTGCCGCCGCCGAGATTTGACCTTTTCCGCCGTCGATGAAGATCAAGTTTGGTAAAGGTTTCTCTTCATTTAATAAGCGTTTATAGCGTCTGAAAACGGCTTCGTGCATAGATGCGAAATCGTTTGCGCCTTCGACGGTTTTGATGATGAGTCTGCGATACTCGGCGCACGCGGGTTTTCCGTTTTCGAAGACGACGATTCCGGCGACGTTCTCTGCGCCTTGAATGTTGGAGATGTCGAACGATTCGATGCGTTCGGGAATTTGGGGCAATTCGAGTAATTCCTGCAATTCTTCGAGAATGATCTTCGTGTCGGCTTTCATGACGCGGAAGCGTTGTTCAAATGCGATCTTCGCGTTGTTTTCGACAAGCGTGATCATCTCGGCTTTTTTGCCGCGTTTCGGATCGAGAATCTTTACTTTGCGTCCGCGCCGTTCGCTCAGAGCCTTTTCTAAAACTTGGCGGTCGTCGAAGTCTTGCGGAACGTGAATTTCAAGCGGCACGTAATCGGTTGAATAATATTGCGCGAGAACTTCGCCTAAGAACTCGGAAGAATCGAAGTGTTCGGCATCTAAATCTTCCCAGAAAAACTCTCTGCGACCGACGATCTTGCCTTCGCGCATCGTGAAAAGCTGTAATGCGAGCCGTTGTTTCTCTCTGTAATAGCCGACGATGTCAACGTCTCGGTCGGGCGTGGTCGCCATTTTCTGCTGATCGGCTAATGCAAGAACGGTCGCGCGTAAATCTCGAAATTTAGCGGCTAATTCGTAGTTATGCTTTTCGGCGAATTGCCACATTCGCGCTTCTAATTGGTCGGCGAGTTCTTTGTTTTTGCCTTCGAGCAGTAATTTTACGTCGCGGACGGCTTCGTTGTATTCGTCCTTTTTACATAATTCTTTGACACACGGTGCGAGGCATCTTTTTAAGTGAAATTCCAGACACGGACGCGGTAATTTGCCGTCGATCTCAATATCGCAAGTGCGAAGCTGAAATGTTCGGTTGATCACGTCCAATGTTTTACGCGCAAGGTTCGCCGGAAGAAACGGACCGTAATAATTTGCGCCGTCTTTCGTAATGCGGCGCGTGATGACGGCTTTCGGAAACTCTTCCTTTGTAACTTTTATGTGCGGATATTGTTTGTCGTCTTTTAATTGGATGTTGTAACGCGGTTTGTGGAGTTTGATGAGATTCGACTCTAAAACCAACGCTTCGACTTCGTTATCGACGACGATGAATTCGAAATCGACGATGCGTTTGACGAGTTCGCGTGTCTTGGCATCGTGATTGCGCGAATTTTGAAAGTAAGAACGCACGCGGTTCTTTAAATTTTTCGCTTTGCCGACGTAGATTATTTTACCGTCGGCGTTTTTGTGAATGTAAACTCCCGAATTTGTCGGTAAGGCTTTGATCTTTTCTTCTAAGGTCATACCTTAATTTTACGAAATGAAAACGTAAAGTTAAAGCTAATTTGACTTTGAACGGAAGTTAAGCAAAATGATTGATGTTATCCCCGTAAAGAAAAAGAAAACAGGAGAATATTAATGAGTAAATCGAAAGAAACTACGAAAATGATTCTGCAAAGCTGTATCGCGCTGGCTTCTGCGGGTTTGGGATTGGTCGCTGCGCTGGCTTGGAACGACGCAATTAAAGCATTAATGAAAGAATTATTAGGCGAAAACGAAGGTTTAGCGGCGTTGTTCACTTATGCGATCATCGTCACCGTAATTGCAGTGATCGTTGTGCTGGTTTTGGCAAATATGGCGGCGAAAGTCGGCGGCGAAGCGGCGATCGATCGGGAAGCGGAAGGGTAAGAGTAGAGAGTAGGGAGTAGAGAGTAAAGAGTAGTAAGTAGAAAAATCGAATACATTAAACAAATGCGCTCTTAAACGGTTTCTTTTTCGGGCGCGTTTGCTTTTTCTTTTTCGGTTTCGGCTGATTTTAAGGCGGGAATTGCGTTTGCTTGGGGTTTCGGTGCGCTTGCGGAAGGTGCTGCCCAAGATGCGTTGCGCGTCATTGCGCCCCAGCTCGATTTCGTACGTAAAAGCCATTTGATCGTGCCTTCGAGCCGCCACAAGGAATTTAATTGGCGATAACCGAAGTTTTCGACGACTGCGCCGACGATTAAAATGAGCAAATCCTTTTTGCGCGGATACGTTTGAAACGTGATTTCTTCCAATAGAATCGAAGAAATCGAAAGCAAAAAGCCTGTGCCGAACGATAACGCGAGAAATGCGAGCGCGCCTTCGGTGTTGACGAGGCTGAGATACCAGCAGACGAGAAAGAAAACGTGTCCCGCGACTTCAAAGAAAGGGCTGATTCCTTCGAGAAATAAAAGGAACGGAAACGAACCCCAACCGACGCCGCCGCTGCGCGGATGAAACAATAATTTGCGGTTTTCCCAAAGACAATCAAACAATCCGCGCTGCCAACGAACGCGTTGTTTTTTCAAAACGCTGAATGTTTCCGGTGCTTCCGTCCAGCATACGGGATCGACGACGAAATCGAGGCGATAAGGTTTTCTATTAAGGCGAAAATGTCTGTGAATCCGCAAAACCAAATCCATATCTTCGCCGAGCGATTTGTGCGAATAACCGCCGACCTCGATCACGGCTTCCTTTTTGAACAAACCGAACGCGCCGGAGATCAAAGGCAGCGAATTAAGGAAATTCCAACCGACGCGACCGCTCAAAAATGCGCGTGTATATTCTAAAACCTGGAAAAGAGCGAACCAATTTTTCGGCAAACCGATCTTCGTCAAAGTTCCATCCTGCACCTGACAACCGTTTAAGATTCTTACGTTTCCGCCGACACCGACCGTGTCGGGATTCATCAAGTAAGGCTGAACCATCAGCTTTAAACAATCGCGTTCGAGAATCGTGTCGGCATCGAGCGGCATAAAAAGTCCGTAACGCGCACCGTTGATCCCGGCGTTTGAAGCATCGGCTTTACTGCCGCCGTTTTCTTTGTCGATGACGCGCAGATTCGGAAGTTTTTTTGATTGATAGACGGCTTTGACGGGTTGATGTTTGACGCGTTGACGAAAAGCGATCGGAGCTTGTTCGAGTTCGAATTCTTCGGTCAAAATTTCGAGCGTGCGGTCTTTCGAGCCGTCGTTGACGATGAGAATTTCAAATTCGGGATAATCGATCTGTAAAAGCGCGTGAACGGTCGGAATAATTACGGCTTCTTCGTTGTAAGCGGTCACGATCAAAGTGATCGGCGGTTCAAATCCTGTTTGAGATTGCGGAAATTCGTGAATGATCCGTTTTTGAATAAAACCCGGCAATACGCCGAGCGAAATCAAGGTCAAAGCCAAATAAATTCCGTTCAGCGCAATAAAGTAGCCAAGGAAAAACCATTGGACTACTTGGACAAGTATGAAGACGACGGTTGGATAAAGCATAAGAGGCGAATTTCTGACAAAACCTGCTGCAAAATATCGCGTGCGAATTGATTCGGCAGCGTTTCGGCTAATTCGGCAGTTTTTTCCTCGGTCATACCGGGCATTGTGACGAGCGAACAAGCCGCTCGGTAGCGAACCCACCAATCAAGATCATTGAGGGCGTGAATTAATAAATCTACATCTTCTTCGTGTCCCAAACGTCCGAGTGTCAGCGCAACCTGCATTCTGATCTCCCAGCGTTCGGATTTCATCAATTCGCGGACATGCGGCAACAAATAGTCCGAATTGACGAGACGCAAACAAGCGATAATTACTTCCGTTTGCTTGCTTTCATTGAGGATTCGATTGATGAGAAGCGAATAATCCATCGAATGTGCGACCG
>DAITPE010000143.1:0-10984 GCA_036833775.1 Pyrinomonadaceae bacterium
TAATTCGTTTTTCGGGGCGCATTGGGGACTTTCGACGGATGACTCCGTTCCGGCAGATTACGACGGGGACGGCAAGACTGATCTTGCCGTCCGACGGGATTTCGACTGGTATATTTTACGCAGTTCGGACAATACTTTTTTGGCTATTTCCAGAATCCGTTTGCTCAGCTATAAACCGCTTCCCGCCGATTATGACGGCGACGGTAAAGCGGATACGGCAGTCTATGCGGGAAATGTTTGGCAGTATGCGCCGTCATCGAATCCGAACATAATCGTTCAGGTAAATTCTAACTTTACCGATCAAAGACCTCTCCTCGGCGATTTCGACGGCGACCATAAAACCGATATTACCATCTATAGATCGAGCGGCACATGGGAAATTCATTTTTCTTCGGGACTCCCCGATTTTTCGCTGTCATTCTCAGATAACAGTATTCCCGTTCCCGAGGATTACGACGGCGATGGCAAAACCGATATTGCGATTTTCAATGTTTCGACAGGTATGTGGACGATCCGCCGTTCGTCGGATATTTCCGTCTATTTTCTTTTCTTCGGAACCTCCGGCGATATTCCTGCGCCTGCCGATTATGACGGCGACGGAAAAGCCGATCAAGCCGTTTTTCGCCCGTCGAACGGAACTTGGTATATCCAACAGTCAACCGCCGGATTCAAGGCAGTAAATTGGGGACTTGCGGGCGATCTGCCGATTCCCTACACCTATTTGCAAGCACGCTACATCGGCGGTTTTCGCCCGAGCAATGAAGGAAACAACCCGGAAACAAATCAAACTCCAATAAATTAGCCGCTTCTGCACGATTTAAAGGTTTTCGTGCAGGTTAAAAACGGCGTTTTTCAAGACGCGGCGGAGTTCAGCCGCATGACCGCTGAACTCCGCCGCGTCGTTGACAAACTCCTGTACGTCGCTACCGAACTCCTGTGTGTTGTTGACGAACTCCGGCACGTCACCGCCGAACTCCGGCACGTCGTTGACGAACTCCTGCGCGTCGTGGCGGAGTTCGGTTGTCAGACGGCGGAGTTCGGTTATGTCGCGCCGGAGTTCGTTTCGATGCGGCGGAAACTCAAAATCACACAGCCGGAGCGCAGTCATCCCTGCCTGCAAGCCGTTCGAGGTTTTACGAAGAACGGCGAATCGTTTAGCGTTTCAAACTTCAAAGCAGCTAACGGCAACTGCTCGTTTGACGCTTCGCGTGAACGCTCACGGCAGTCAGGGATGCCTGCGCTCCAATTTTCGGCACTAAATTTTTTGTTCGATTTTTCGGAAAAATGTTGACAAAAGCGTCAAAAGCGGACTAATATCTCCACATTAATTAATTTACTTAATTAATCAGCGTATCTTTGAGATAAAAAATTAATAAATAATTAAACGGAGGATTTCACTATGGCTGAATATGATGATGTCGTTCCCGACAGTGCGGAAGGACGCAACAGGATGCTTCAATTGATGAAGCTTAATTTGCCCGGACACGCGGCGACGCTCGGACTCGAAACGAATGAAGTTGACCAAATTTTAAAGGATGCCGATACCTCGGATTATCTCGATCTGTTACAAGATGCGGCGGAGGCTTTTGCTTCGGAGATCGCCAAATATAAAAGGCTGATCGTCGAAGGCAAACTCGAACCGACCACGCCTTTGCCCGTTTTTACGCCACCCGATCCGGCGCGCATCACGTTTCTCGTCGGCATCGTGCAAAGATTGCGCAAAATCATCAAAAAGATAAAACTGTCCGACAATTACAACGAATCGATCGGGCGCGACCTGTATATCGTCCGCGAAAGACAGCGCACGCCGAACGAGGAAAAACAGCCGACGCTCGAAGTAAAAGCAATGGCGGACGATAAGGTTGAATTCAAATTCAACAAACAAGGGATGAAAGCCGTCCGCATCAGACGCGTGATGCCCGACGGCTCACTGCAAAACGTCGCCGATCCGACCGACAGCCCGTATATCGACGATACGCCGTCGCCGAACGACAAACCCGAAAAACGCCAGTATCAAGCGATCTATCTGGACAAAAACAATCCCGTCGGTCAATATTCCGACATCAAAACCGTCGTCACGACACCTTAGTTAAGTGAGAACGGATAACTGAAAACGGATAACGAAAATCAATTCGCTATCCGTTATTCGTTATCCACTATCACTTAATTAAAGATAATCGCTGAAATATATCCCCATTCGTTATTATTCCAGTTTGCCGCATTAGTACTCGAACCGCACATTCCGATGGTATAAGTTCCCGCCGCAAGTCCCGAAAAAATATAATTTATACCGAACTGCTGACGGTCGTTCTGTGCAGATGTCAGCCCGAAAATACCGAGGTTCTGCGTTGTCAGTGTTCCACCGGCAGTATTTTGATAACACGGATAAATATTTAATCCGGTCGCTCCGCCCGCAGCCGTGCTGCCCATAGCTTTTGTGACGTTCATCATTACCTTTTGTCCTGCGGCAACCGTAACATTGACAGTTGGACCGATAAAGGTGTTTGTAGTAGAAATAGTAGAAAGTCCTAATCCTGCTGATGTTACAAATCCGACAATTCCCTGCGGTCCCGCAGGTCCGGCAGGACCCGTTGCTCCCGGCGCACCTGTCGCACCCGTTGCTCCCGGCGGTCCTTGAATCCCTTGAATCCCTTGAATTCCCTGCGGTCCCTGCGGCGAATTGGCAAACACCGAATACGGCGCGGACGTAATTAACTGACGCGGCGCAAGCGTCGTATAGGTTGCGTCGGCAGGTTTCTTGACGCGCATTTCGAGAAAACGGTCTGCGCCCGTAAACGCCGCCGCGCCGAAATCGAGCGTGACGCTGAAAATCCCCTGCGAAATCGTCACGCCCGTCAAAGTCTGCGTCGTGCCGACCTGCGTTCCCGCCGAAACCGCGTCATACAGCGCGAATTGCAGATCGTAAGAACCGTTCGCCGGAAGCGACGCGTCGTTCAAACGTCCTTGATAAGAAAAAGCCGATGTCTGCGCAAAGACGGCGGCGGCGCACAATAATAAAATACTCCAAACTAAAAATATATTTTTCAGCCTCATTTTGCTCCTCAAAATTAAAAATATTGTCGGTATTTGCGGGAGTTCGTTCTGTTCCTTTATTTATAACCAAAGAATCTCAAATCCACAAATCTAAATAATTCATATTTTTTTAACCCGTTTGTAATTTTTCGCCGTTCCAAACCCATAAATAACATAACAGCAAATTTTCCCACGAACTTTGAACACAATCTCCCTAATAATTTCAAGGAGCAGATACAACGAATGAAGGGTAAATTAAAATTCAAAAACACCATTCTAATTACACTATCAACAATTTTACTTTCAATTATTTTGCAGGTCGGCGTTTCGGCACAGACAAATCTGATCACGAACGGCGGGTTTGAAACGGGCAATTTCACGGGATGGACGGCAACCAATGCCGCCGGAGCTTTTGAAGCGTGGGCAGCTTGTACGAACGGACAAGGTTTTGCCGATACGCCGACACCGCTCGCCGCCGCGCCGCCCGTCGGTTTGCGCGATGCTTGCCAAGGTGTCACGACAAATCCGGCAGGCTCGATGATATTGTTTCAGCAAGTCACGCTTCCGACGCTTGCACAGCATACGCTCTACTGGAAACATCGGTATCAGATGAATCACGTCTCATACTGCAATTCGGCGGCAACTTGCGGTGTTGCAACTTATTCGGTGCAGATTCTGAACACGTCGAACGTCGTTTTGCAGACGCTTTTTATCGCTTCAACACCGGCAAACACTTCGACCAACACGGGCTGGATTCAATCAACCGTCAATCTCAACCCCTTTACGGGACAGACGATCAGAATCCGTTTCATCACCAACGTCACGGTCGCACTTTCCGGTCCGGGCAGATTGGAAGTTGACGACGTAATTCTCGCTTCGCGTGCAACGACCTCGGCGGAATCGGGTTTGAGCGGAATCGTCAAAACCGCGTCGGGAACGGGCATTTCACGCGCTGATGTGACCGTTACCAACACGCATGGCGAACCGATCGCATCCGCTATGACCAATTCGTTCGGCGCGTTCAAGCTCGCCAATCTTTCCGCCGGACAAACCTACATCGTCAACGTCCGGCACGGCAGATACCAATTTACGCCGCAGATCGTTTTTCTCACCGAAAACATCGGCGATGTGCAGTTTACTGCTCAGGAATGATTAAAAAAGCGGCGTTGAGTTTTCAAAACTCAACGCCGCCTTTTTTTTACTTCGATCAATCGATCAATTCAAAAGCGTTCCGTAAACACCAACCGGAACTGAATGAACTTGTTCATTCGTAGCGACCACCATTTCACCTTTGCGGGTGAAACACAATCCGACAATGCCGCGTCCCGATACGAAAAGCTCTGCTTCACTTCCGTCCTTTGAAATTTTCACGATGCCTTGTGTGCCTTGATAACTCGCGGCGACGTATAAATTCCCTTCCTTGTCGAACGCCAAACCTTGCGGTCTGCCGAATCCGCGAAAATATACTTGGTCGTAGCCCGTTTCATCGATCACGTAAATACCGTCGTAACTTGCGAGTCCGGGCGCGGTCACGTAAAGCTTATTGTCGAGACCGAATGCCAGATGATATGCCGAAACACTCGCTTCGAGCACCGCGAAAGATTGCGATTTGCCGAATTCGGTGACTTTATGGATCGTGCCGCTGCGGTCGCCCACGAGCAGATTGTCGTCTTTATCAAAAGCAAGTCCGGTCGCAATTCCCAAACCCGTCATATATGTCACGACTTCCTCGTCGTGTTTGATGCGGCAAACTTCGCCGTCCGAACGATTCGTAACGAAAAGATTTCCGCTGCGGCTGAATGCCAAACCTGTCGGATTCAGCAGATCGGCTCTCATTTCGCTCAAAAAACCGTCGGCTTCGAGCCGAAAAAGCGTCACGGGCAATTTCTGTCCGCGTGAACCCGAACGCGTTAAAATGATCGAATCGTCCTTCGGATCGACCGCCGGATTCGCCACGATATGCATATCTTCGGCAAGCAATTTACCAACCGTCAACGTGAGCGAATTGGTTCGTTTCAAACTGCTTTCGAGGTAAATTTCGACTTCGGTTTCTTCAATATCAGCCGGAACGATCGCCAAAATATGTCTGTCGGAAGCCGCTGTGATATGTGCCTCTTTTCCGCCGATCATACACCGAAAACCGCTGTCGTAATCTGCGCTGAAATCGGAGCAGTTGATCGAGATTTCGCCGCCCGCGATTGCATATTTCGGTGTCACGGAAATTAGTTTCTCTGCATTGTTCATTGTTTATTCACCAACAGAATATATGATTTTACGATGCAAAGCCGAAACTGTCTATTTCCCTAAAATAATTGTTGACCTTAGGGTTAAGGAAAAGATAAAATTGTTTTTGACGGTTTGGCATTTCTGGCATTCCAACGTAAAATTTTTCCACACGAAACCGTTAGACTTCTTTTTACCCAACTTTATGTCGAGCAGAATTGATGATTTATTGCGAATGGCGATCAGCTTCGGTGCGTCGGATTTACATTTACGCGCCGGTGCTTATCCGGTCGTTCGCGTCAACGGCGAGCTGAAACCGCTCGCGGGCGTTACCCGTTTAAATCAGGACGAAACACTGGAAATGGCGTTTTCGATGATGTCTAATCGGCAGAAACAGCACTTTAAAGAAGTTTACGAAGTTGACATCGGTTACGGCGTTTCCGGTCTGGGACGTTTTCGCGTCAATATTTTCCAACAAAGAAACTCCATCGGCATCGTCGCCCGCGTTATTTCCGATACTATACGCAGTTTTGCGGAACTCGGAATGCCGCCGATCATGAATAAGATCGCCGAAGAACAACGCGGTTTGGTTTTGGTCACGGGCACGACGGGTTCGGGAAAATCGACCACGCTTTCGGCAATCGTCGATTACATCAATCAAACGAGAAACAGCCACATCGTCACCATCGAAGACCCGATCGAATTTCTGCACAAAGACAAAAAATCTTTTATTACTCAACGCGAAGTCGATGTTGACACGCGAAATTTCGCCGAAGCTTTGCGCGGAAGTCTGCGTCAAGACCCGGACGTGATTCTCGTCGGCGAAATGCGCGATCTCGAAACGATCGAAACGGCTTTGGTCGCGGCTGAAACGGGGCATTTGGTTCTGTCAACTTTGCACACTCTAGATGCTTCGGAAACTTTAACACGTATTATTTCAGCATTTCCGCCGTATCAGCAAAAATCCATCAGAATTCAAATTGCCGGACTTTTGAAAGCCGTAATTTCACAGCGGTTGATGAAATCATCGAAAGGAAATTCGCGCGTTCCCGCTGTCGAGGTTTTAATCTCGACACCGTTAATTCGTGATTACGTTTTGCACGAAGACAAAACCACGCAAATCCGCGACGCGATCGCCGCCGGGACTTCGCAATACGGAATGCAGACGTTCGATCAATCGCTTTTCTATTTGTATCAATCAGGTTTGATCTCGCTCGAAGAAGCTTTGCGTGGTTCAACCAACCCGGACGAATTCCGTCTGCGGCTTGCCGGAATTCAGAACACCGCCGCCCAAGCCAAAGAAGATATGGAAAGAATCAGCGGCGTCGGTCAAGTCAGTAATCTTTTGACGAGAATGTAAATACAAAAAATTTAAGTTGATTTTCAAAAACACGAGACAATTTCAAACGAAAGTCTCGTGTTTTTATTGGAAAAACCTACGTTTTTGTTTGATTTCGACGAATTCGTAAAACTTTATGATTAATTCCGATAAACATTTTTTTTCTTCAAAGCAAGGCTAATCGGAATGATAACAACAAATATATGTGAAAATTTTCTCTCGGAAATTCACAAATATAAGTTTTTTAAGGATTTCTGCTGTCTTTGTCTTGACAGAAAAGCATAAGGACGTGTAAATTTTAGTTTTATCCGGTCAAGCGAGAAAATTCGGAAATGAAGCGAAATCAATGTCCTTCTCTGCATTTCAAATTTATATTTCAAATTAAATTTACGGCGAGTAAATTCTCGTCGCCCGTCTTCTCGCTTTGAGGCAGTTTTTTTAGCCGAAAAGGATAAAAATAATTACGTAATTTTTATAAAGCAATTTTTTAGAAGGAAGTTAATATAAGGCTAAATGGCAAACGAGGTTAACAAGGCAGCCGAAGAATCGGAAGAAACGACGGCTTCAGAAAACACAAACAAAGAAACAATTACCCCAGTCGCAGAAACGGCTTCTGCGGATAACAGCTTGACCGAAGAACAGCAGAATTCAAGTGAAATTGATTTCGGCGCGATTCTCGAACAGTTCGAGCAGGATCAGACCGTCTTTCATTCGGGCGAACTAGTGAACGGAACCGTCGTCGGTGTTTCAGACCGCGGCGTTTTGGTTGATTTCGGCTACAAATCCGAAGGAATCGTTGCAACCGAAGAATTCACCGATTCGGAAGGCAAAGTCACTGTTCAAAACGGCGACTCGGTCGAGGTTGTCATCAAGAGTATTCACTCCGGCGATGCGCCGCCGAACCTTTCACGCAACGATGCGGTTGCGCGTAAAACGTGGATGGAAATCGAAGCGGCTTACAATCAGGAACAACCTGTCGTCGGTCGTGTGGTCAACAAAACCAAAGGCGGTTTGCAGGTTGACATCAACGGTGTCGAAGCATTCTTGCCGGGTTCGCAGGTTGATTCGCGCCCGATCCGCAATCTCGATTCCTATATCGGACAAGACATCGAAGCGAAAGTCATCAAATTCAGTCGCCGCCGCAATAACATCGTTTTGTCGCGTAAAGCTCTGACCGATGCGGTCGTCAATGAGCAAAAGAGCGCAACCCTGAACAATATCGAGATCGGCTATGTGGTCGAAGGAACCGTTAAAAATCTGACCGATTACGGCGCATTCGTTGACATCGGCGGCATCGACGGTTTGCTTCACGTAACCGATATGTCGTGGGGCAGACTGCACAATCCGGGCGATCTTTTCAAAGTCGGCGATACACTGCAAGTCAAAGTTTTGAAGCTCGACCGCGAAAAAGAAAAAGTTTCGCTCGGCTATAAACAACTTCTTCCCGATCCTTGGTCAACCGTTGTCGAAGTTTACAAAGTTGATTCGATCATCAAAGGAAAAGTTTCATCAGTAACCGATTACGGCGTTTTCGTCGAACTCGAAGCAGGTGTCGAGGGTTTGGTTCACGTCTCGGAAGTTTCGTGGTCGAAACGTCTTAAATCGCCGAAGAAAATGTTCAGAAACGGCGAAGAAGTCGAAGTTCAGGTGCTCGGCGTTGACACCGACGACCGCCGCATCAGTCTCGGAATGAAGCAGCTTCAACCGAATCCTTGGGATGAGGTCGAACGCAAATATCCGGTCGGCACTAAAGTTCGCGGTAAAGTCCGCAACCTGACCGATTTCGGTGCATTCGTCGAGATCGAAGACGGCATTGACGGACTCGTTCACGTTTCCGACATCGTTTGGGGCAAAAAGATCAAGCATCCGAAGGAAGTTTTGAAGAAAGATCAGGAAGTTGACGCGGTTGTGATGAACATTGACCGTCACAGCAAACGTCTTTCACTTTCCATCAAAGAACTTACACCGAGCGCGTGGGAAACTTTCGTTGCAACACATCGTCCCGGCGATGTTGTCAAAGGAAAAGTTTCGCGCTTTGCTCAATTCGGCATTTTCATTGAACTCGGCGATGGATTAGAAGGTTTGTGCCACATTTCGGAAATTTCCGATGAACGTGTTGACCGTCCCGAACAGGTCGTTTCGATGGGACAAGAAATGGATTTTAAAATCCTTCGCATCGAAAATGAAGACCAAAGAATCGGACTTTCGGCGCGCGCCGTCGGTAAAGAAGACGAACCCATTGTCGATACGAGAATGTATTCGACCGAAGCAAAAGGCGGAATGGCTTCATTGGCAGAACTTGCCAATCTGAAATTCGGAAAAACAGCAGAAGAACCGAAAGAACAGCCGAAAAAAGAAGCTCCTGCGCCGAAGGTTGAAGAAAAACCGGTCGAAGAAAAAGTCGAAGAACCTGCAGAAGAAACGACTGAAGAACCTGCTAACGAAACGACCGAAGTGCCTGTTGAAGAAACGGCTGAAGAAACGGTTGCGGAACCCGAAGCTGAAACAGCTTCTGAACCGGCAGCAGAAACCGAATCAACCGAATCTGCGGAAACAGAAACAGAGCCGACAGCAGAAGAGAAAACCGCATAATTCCGGCGTAGTCCGGCAAAAATAAAGAGTTACGAATTTATCTATTTATAAAATCGTAACTCTAAACATTTCAGTAATACAACATTTATATTTTTAATTATAAAGGGTCTAGTGAGGAAAAATTAAAATGACAAAAGCAGATTTAGTAGAAACAGTTGCCAAAGAGGCGGATATGACCAAAAAAGATGTCGAACAATTGGTCGAGATCATCTTTGACAGCATTATCGATTCCTTAAATAAAGGTGAAAAGATCGAACTTCGCGGTTTCGGCAGTTTCCGTGTTCGTCAACGCAATGCCCGCAAAGGTCGCAATCCGAAAACAGGCGATTCGGTCAGCATTCCGGCAAAACGCGTCGCATATTTCAAACCCGGCAAAGAACTCAAAGAAGTCATTAACGAAGGTAAA
Organism: Pyrinomonadaceae bacterium; assembly: GCA_036833775.1. Taxonomy (GTDB): domain Bacteria; phylum Acidobacteriota; class Blastocatellia; order Pyrinomonadales; family Pyrinomonadaceae; genus JAJQRF01. Next base: position 9,594 of record DAITPE010000143.1, read on the forward strand.
TAAGGATCGAAAACCGTGGATGTATTGTGGAGTCCGTGGCGATACGATTACATCAAGAGCGGTGAAACAAATACAGCCGATCTCGTAAACGGTTGTGTGTTTTGCACTATTTTAAACAACTCGGCGACTGATGAAGAAAATTTCATTCTTCATCGCGCCGAGTTTAATTTTGTCATTCTGAATATTTTTCCATACATTACGGGACATTTGATGGTGATTCCCTACAAGCACCTTGCCGACCTCGATTCCGCCGAAAAACAAACCACCGACGAAATGATGGATTTGGCAAAGCAAACTCAAACTATCCTGCGCGAAGTTTATCAGCCGAACGGCTTTAATCTCGGAATGAATCAAGGCAAAGCCGGCGGCGCGGGCGTTGCCGGACATTTTCATCTGCACATAATGCCGCGCTGGATCGGCGACGTAAATTTTATGACCTCGATCGCCGAAACGCGCACGATTCCCGAATCTCTGCAAACAACTTACGACAAACTGAAAGGCAAATATACTGCTTAATTTCGTTTGCTCATTAACCATCAATATACATCGGCTTTCCACTCAAACTGAAATACTTCCCTTTTGCTTGCAGAAATCATTTCTGCAACCGAAGAAATCATTTCTGCAACCGAAGAAATCATTTCTGCAACTGAAAAGAACTTCTCTGCAATTGCAGAAATGTTTTCTGCAACCGAAAAAATCATTTCTGCGATTGAAGAAAAAGACGTTTGATAATAAAGGCGTAAAGTTACTTTAGTTTTCAGTAAATAATTTATCGAACGGATTCTTCCAAATCTTTCTGATTTTTATTTTTTTCGGTAAGCTGAATTGCGGAACTTGAAAATCATGTTTTTTGAGCATTCTTACGTCGAAAATCCTTTCTTTTATTGTTAAATAACCCGTCACGATTTCAGAATTATCCACGACAAATATATCTTTTCTCAAATCATGGGCGATAAACTTTGAGATTGATTTCCCTTTTTTATATCGCTGCTGTAAGTAGATTCTGCTGATAAAGTTCATAAGATCATTTAACGGTTTTAGCTTCGGCTTTCGTATCGGGCGGATTTGTGTGGTCGATCGCTTCGTCTTCGACTTCGCCGCCTTTGCTGATCGGGATTTCGCGCGGGCTGGAATAATGAATTCCGCGTTCTTCCGAATCGAGAATTTCCTTCGGAACGATGATTTTCTGTAAGGAAGCGGGCGGCGTGTAGCCCGGATAATCGACGCGCGAATGATAGATCGAAACGAGCGATTTGATCATCGATTCGCGAATCTGTGTCAGTTCACGCAAGGTCAGATCGCATTCGTCGAGTTGATCGTCCGCTAAGATCGCATCGATGATTTTCGTCACGATAAAGCGGATATTTTCCGGCGTAGGCTCATCGAGCGAC
>DAITPE010000144.1:0-10955 GCA_036833775.1 Pyrinomonadaceae bacterium
CTATGGGTGAAACGGATTTTCATATAATTTTAATTACGAATCTTTTTCAAACATTGCGGACTTTTTTCGCAAATCATAATGATGTCGTCGTGATTGCCGATATGATGCTTTATTACGAGGAAGGCAATCCGCGCAAAGTCGTCGCGCCGGACGTAATGATCGTCAAAGGCGTAAAAAAATATTCGCGCCGAACTTTCAAAGTTTGGGAAGAAAAATCGCCCGACGTGGTTTTCGAGATTTCTTCACGCGGCACTTGGAAAGAAGATTTGCAGAAAAAATATTTGCTTTATCAAAATTTGGGTGTGCAGGAATATTATATTTTCGATCCCGAATACGATTATCTGAAAGATGAACCGCTGATCGCGTATCATCTGAAAAACGGTTCGTTTGAAGAAGTTAAAGTAAAACGCGGCAGAGTTTTCAGCCATGCGCTCGGCTTGGAAATCGTTGACACGGGCGAAACGCTTCGTTTATTCGATCCCGAAACGAAAAGTTTTCTGCCGACGATGGAAGAATTAAAAAATGCGGCAGAAGAATTGGAATCGGAAAATGCAAAGTTGAGAGCAGAATTAGCGAAACTCAAACGGCAAAATTAGCATCTACAATATTTATGGCTGACTTAGCGAAGTATCAACAGGAATTTAATAGATTTAACACCAAATATGTTAAGGAAGCGGTCAAAGAGCCGGTCAATTTTTGGGGTTTAGCGGGGTTTGCCGTTGCCGCCGCTTATACCGGAAGTGTGATTCCGCTGCTCGTTGCGCTGATCTTTGAAGCGATTTATGTCGTTGCGCTGCCGATGTTTCCGGCTTATCGTCAACTCGTCAACAACCGCGAAAAAGAACGCGCCCGCGCTTTGAATAAAGCCAACCGCGACAAAACGATCAAAAGTTTTACCCCGCGCGAACGCGAAGCGGTCGCTTATCTCGAATGGCAGAAAAATAAAATTCTCGAAAATTATCATAAATTTACGGGTGCGCGTGAGCTTCCGACCAATCTGCGTTCGCTCGAACAGCGTTGGGAAGATTTTGTCGATCTGCTGGACGTTTACCGCCGCCGCAAACAGCATTTGAAATCGATCAATCGGCAAGCGGTGCACAATCAGCTTTCGCAAGCTTTCCGCGCCGCTGAAAGTGCGCCCGATGAAAAAACGCGCCGCATTCAGCAGACGAACGTCGAAATTTTGAAACGCCGTCTGGCTTCGTTTGACGAACTCGAACGCAGCGTGAAATTGGTCGAAGGTCAGCTTCAATCGATCGAAAACTTTTTCGGTTATTTGAACGACGAGATCGTCACGATGTCAACGCCCGAAAAATTCTCGCTTTTGGATTTTGAACAGCTTTCGGATTCGATCGCAATGACGAAACAAATGCTCGACGCAACCGCCGATTCTGTCGGTGCGCTCGATTCGTATAACCGCGAAATGGGCAACTACGAACTTCTGCCCGAAGCAAACCGCTAGAGAAATTTTAATTTTGTAAAGAAAAGTGTGCGGACTTTATTTTCAAAGTCCGCACACTTTTTTTCGCCTTCGCTCATTCTCGTTTTGTTTTCGTATTTAACCCGCAAATCGAAACGATCGAAAATCCTGCAAAACGATCTATTTACCGTAGTTTGAAGTAACAGGAATGTCGTTCATTTCACCGAATTGCTTACTGAATACGGAATTATCGGAACTGCGGCGGATATACCAAGTGCTGACCGAAGGACGGAAAACCGCGTAATCAAAGATACCGTCGCCGTCGTAATCGCCGGTTGTCGGAATATCTTCAGCAATTCCCCATTGAAACGCCTGAAATTGATTGTCCGAACTTCTCAGCACATACCAAAAACTGTTCGACGGGCGGTAAACGGCAATGTCTAAAATTCCGTCGCCGTCGAAGTCGGCAGGGATGGGCTTGTCACCCATTTGTCCGAAATGAACTCCTTTGAAAACATCCTGATTCCGATTGCCGCTTTTGCGGAGCATAAAATACCAGTTTCCGTCGGAAGGGCGAAAGACTGCGATGTCGGCAACATCGTCAGGACTGTATTGTCCCGGAACGGGAATATCTTCCGACGTACCGAAATGATAATAAAAGTAATTATTTTGCGAGTTATTGATAAACCATTCTCCGGTTGACGGTCGATAAACTGAAAAGCTTGAATTTCCGATACCGCCGAATTGAGCCGGAACGGGTTTATCGCCGCTTGCTCCCCAACTAAAATATGCTTCCGTACCGAAGGTCGGCTGAAAAGCCCAATCATTCGTCGAAGGACGAAAGACCGTGAAACCCAAAGTTCCCGGTCCGTAAATTGAACCGACAAGCGGAACATCGCCGCTCGTTCCCCAAATTTTTTGGCGCGTGATGCCGGACGATGTTTCGATATAATTCCAGCTTCCATTCGACGGACGAAAAACCGCAAGATCGGTCATTCCGTCGTTATCGTAATCCGCACCTTCGGTCTGCAAACCGGGATTGAGGTCTAAAACAAATGTTCCTTCCGCAGCCGGAACCTGTGATGCTCCCCAACCATCGACCGCGATGTAATAAGTTACTCCGGCAACTGCGATAAATCTCGCCAGACTTTTTCTGTTAATGTTTCCATTTATATTGTGGTTAGATGCCGCCGAAGTGAGCGAACTCAAGCTCGTCCCGGTATAAACATTAATCAAGGTGTCAAAATTACCTTCGCTGCGGTTTGTCGTAACATACATCATCCGCGAAAAAGGCGCAGTCCATTTGAACCAGACCGATTTTCCGCCGATATTGTTCGCGTGATCGGGTTCGCCGGTTTCCTTCGTAGCTTCGACGTTAGAGCGTGTCACACTCAGGCGAATACCCGTAAGCTGTTCGGAATCGGCGAAATTGTCGTTAGCCGGTGCAGCCGCAAATACGTTCAACGAAAAGATGCCGACCAAGCCTAAAAGAAAGAAAATTGCGTTTAGTTTTTTGTTATTTTTGATATTATTCATTACTTTTATCCTCTATTTTTTCGGCGAAACTAATCGTGTTTCGCGTCGATGAAGCAAATATAGAACAAAAGAAACCGCTCGCGCCCAACCCAATCGTGTAGAAAGTTTTGATTGTTTAAAAATAAAAAATCCGCTCGAATCGAAGCGGAAAAGTTTGATTTATCTGTTCTTCTTTCATAACTTTTGCGATCAGAAAATTTTTCTGACCGATTTTCCCCACCTGATTGGGCAGGCGCGGAAATTTATTCTTTCGGCAAATTCAACGGAACTTCGAGAAAAACCTTCGTTCCGCCGCCGACGCTCGAAATTCTACGGCATTCCCCGCCGAGTTCAGATGCGCGGCAGCGCAGATTGGAACGAAAGCGCAAAAAAAGCCGCCGCTTCTTATTATTTTTCATCAATTCTTGCCACGCATTTTATAATCAATTAGAATTAAGAATTTCAGTTTTTCTGAAAAAATCGCAATTTTTAACAAACTATTTAAAGACTTAAGTAAAATTTAATATTAAACACAAAAATATGAAAAAAGTAGGTATTTTAGTTGGACGCGAAGTTACGTTTCCCGATTCGATCATTAAATCGATCAACGAACGCGGCAACGGTGAAGTCGTTGCGGAAATGGTCAAGATCGGCGGCATTCGGATGGACGAAGAGAAGAAATACGACGTTATCATTGACCGTATTTCGCACGAAGTTCCGTATTACCGCGCCACTTTGAAGCGTTTCGCGCTCGAAGGCACGTATATCATCAACAACCCGTTCTGGTGGTCGGCTGACGACAAATTTTTCAACTTTGCGCTCGCGTCGAAGATCGGCGTGGCGATCCCGAAAACGGTTCTGCTTCCGCAACACGCATACATCAAAGACATTTCGAGCGAAAGCTTACGCAATCTCGAATTCCCGATCGATTGGGAAGGCATCGTCGATTACGTCGGCTTTCCCGCATTCCTGAAACCGCACGACGGCGGCGGCTGGAAGAATGTCTCGAAAATCCATTCGCTCGAACAGCTTTGGTATGAATACAATCAATCGGGAACGCTCTGTATGACGTTGCAGGAAGGCATCGAATACGATCAATTCGTCCGCTGTTACTGCGTCGGCAAGGAAAAAGTTTTAATTATGCCGTATGACCCGTCGAAACCGTATCTGTCGGGAATGCAGTATGTCAACGTGGACGATTACTTAACGCCCGAATTACACGCGAGAGTCGAAAAAGACTGCATCACGATCTGTGAAGCTTTGGGTTACGATCTGAACACGATCGAATTCGCCATCAAAGACGGCATTCCCTACGCGATCGATTTTATGAATCCCGCGCCGGATGCCGAACTCGCTTCGGTCGGCGAATACAATCATAAATGGATCGTCGATGCGATGACCGAACTCATTTTCAAGATCATCGATAAAGGCACACCCGCACCCGAATTCCGCTGGTCGTCGATGCTCAACGCACCCGCGAAAGCGGAAGCAGTAAAACCTGCAAAAGCGGAAAAAGCACCCAAAGCCGAAAAGACGGTGAAAGCGGCGGCGAAGAAAACGAAAAAAGCGACGGGCAACGAATAATCTTTCGGCTCGAAGCGAATAAAAAAGAAGCGGCGCGAACTCAATCAGTTCGTGCCGCTTCTTTTTGTTTGTGTTTTAGCTATTCGGGCAAAGCAGTAAAGTCCAGCTCGGCGGCTTCGTTGAGCGTTAGGACGCGCGGTTCGAAGCGGTAGAGTTTGTGCTGAACCGTGAACACATAAGTTCGACCGGCTTCGACATCATCGAAGCGGAAATTGCCGAAAGAATTGGTCGTTGCGGTTCGGGTTGCGCCGTTTTCGTCGGTCAGCGTAACCGTCGCACGCGAAACGATGCTCTTGTCCGCCAGCACTCTGCCGCCGACCGAGACGTTTGCCGCCGTCACCGGAGACAGATTCGTATTTCCGGTCATTTCGATCGTCACCGAAGAAGTTCCGGCGGGCGGAATGGTCAGATTCCATTGGTATCCGCCGGTGAAATCCGCGTTGGCGAACGGCAGTCCCGAATTATCGAAAGTAGTAACGGTCGCGTCACCCAAAAGTCCGAAAACATCCGTCGATGCCGCAAACGCTCTCACCAGAAACCCATTGGCGAACGGCGCAGATGCCCTGTATTCCGCGAAACCTGTGGCTACATCGGTAATGCGCAAATGAGTATTCGGCAGCAGCAGAGTCGCGGTGTCGGAAGCTGCCGATCCGTTTACGTCAAAATCCGCGCCGTGAAACAAACTGATCGTGAGCGGGCTGACCGTGGACGAATTCGTAATTGCCATCGTCAAGGTCAACACGCCCTGATTCGCGCCCGCGCTCGTTATATTCAGCGTATTTATTGCGCTAAACGCTCCGCGCCCGTTCACGTCCGTCCAAGTGATCGTTCCGGCAGAACCGGCACACGCCGTTGTCGTGGGAGTGGGAAAAAACGACTCTTGAGCATCGCCCGACACACGAAACCACCAGCCGTCCTCGAACAGATAATCTCCGTTGCCGACTCCGGTAAGGTTCGAAGCTTGCGAAGTGTCGTAATGCGATGTCGCCGGAATCGTATAGTTGGCGGTTCCTGCCGTCACCGAGCAAAGCTGGGCGTTGGCTGAAACGGGGGCAAAAGCGACGACCGCAAGCATCCCGACCAAGCTCGCGAACAAATGCAGAAACATCTTTCTGCGGCAAAAAGTAAACGGTAATTCATAGTTTTTCATAAAATAATCCTCCCAATAGTTCATCAATTGCCTGTCCGAAACACGAATCACCGGGGCTGATCGGGAAACGATTCGCATTGCTTACACGGCGAAAATAACCTGTCAGCCGAGGCTGACAACACTTTGCTAATTTGTAGAATGATTTTATGTTTTGACACACCGTAAAGTCAATATTTTTATTTGCCGCATAGTTTTTCCGACAAATAAAAGCAAAAAACGCGCGCAACAATGTCCGCGTTTTTCTTTTTTTCATACTGTGGTATGATTTCGGCAAACATTTTCTAGTTAACGATATTTTTCCCATTGAATATGAATGTTTCACCTAAACTATTAGAAAGGCTAAACGATTTGGAGAAATTGAAAACGGATAGTCCTGAGTATTTTGAGTTTCAAGAATTAACCTCGAAGAAAGAATTTTTTAGAAAAGTAGCCTTTTGGATAACACTTTCATTTTTAATCATTTCTACATTATCACTCACAGTTTTTATACTTGATAAGATTGTCAACACCGAGAGCAGAGGATGTTTAGGAGTTATTTTTCTCTTTGTCATTATCGCTTCTATTGTTGTATTTTCTGACTCTGATTATGACTCTAAAATCTCCAACTTTTTTTTTCAGAGAACAGATTCCTATTTCAAATTAGAGATGCTGAATGAACACTTTAAGGAAATAGATAATTCGATAAATAATGTAAAAACAGAAATTCAAGAAGAATCTCTAGCAATTTTAAAGGAAATTGAGATTGAAATTAAGAAACTTTTAGATGAAAACCAAAGAATTTACTATAAATTGAAATTAAAAAGGAAATGGGAATCATGGTGTGATAAAGACCTAAAAAAGGTAATAGAAAATTGTAAACTTAACGATATTAATTTGAATATTATCAGAACTCACCTTAATTATATTGACTCAAACCATGTAGATTGGAAATACTATTATCAATTAAAAATTGATATTTTAAGTTCATTTTCTCAAAGAAATTGGTTAATAAATAAAGTAAACAGTTTATATGGTCGTTTGACAAAAACCGAACAAAAGGAAATTAGAAGTTTTCTTAATGAGTATAAGAAGACACAGAAGAATAAATCAAATAAGGATGAAGTCTCCGGCAAAGTAAATTTAAATAATTCTTCATCTAAACAAAGTGAGAATTCGCAAGAAGTTCAAAATGTAGAATCTAATCTTGAGAAAGAAAAAACTAATCCACCAAATATCAAAATAAAATCTCAAAACTCTGAATCAAGCCATAATAAAAAGACTAAAGAATTGAACAACAGCCAATATGATACAGAATTCCAACCCGAATTAGATTTTGAACCGCCAACAATCAAGGAAAAAGAATTAAAAGACATTCCGCGTAAAGCAAATAAAATAAATTACCAACGAATTATTAAACCGAGTCCTAATTTTTATAAAGAAACTTCTAACAAAAAAATTGAGATCGGCGAAAAAGGTGAATTGTTGGCAATGGATTTTGAAAGGCAAAGGCTTATTCAAGAAGGTAATTTAAATAATGCTCCGATTCATGCCGCTAAAGAAATAGGTGATGGTTTAGGCTACGATATTATTTCTTTTGAAGGCGACAAAAAGATATACATTGAAGTTAAATCTACCACAGGAAGTTTTTGGTCAAATCTGTTTTTTACTGAAAATGAATTCAAAGTAATGGAAGAATTTGATGAAGAATATTATCTTTACAGAATTTGGAACCTAGATATTAATGACAACACAGCAGACATAATTATATTTAAGGGTAAACAGATAATCCTTTCATATTTCAACTTTGAAACTAAGGTATATGTTTTAACTCAAAAACCTGATCAAGTAGATTTATAATTACAACCATCGCTCAAGTGATTTTCTAAAGAAAATTTAAGTCTAGGTGTTCATCACCTAGACTTAGGTATTGAGTTCCTAGACCTAGGTACTGAGTTCCTACATGTAGGTGGTGAGTTCCTACACTTAGGTACTGAGTTCCTAGACCTAGGTGGTGAGTTCCTACACTTAGGTGGTGGGTTCCTACATGTAGGAATTCACCACCTAGACCTAGGTATTGAATACCTAAAAAAAAATCTTGCTATTTTTTCAGATATTGCTTACAATCTGCAAATCGCACATACAAATATTTCACGGCTCCCAAAAAGCCTTATTTTATATGCGGTTATACCATTTCTACAAATCTAAAAAAGGAGATAAAAACTATGTTATTAGATAGTTACGATAAACTTTTGACGATGTATCTCAAGCAAAAGGCTAATCTTGCGACACATCGGGCGGCAGTCGGCGCAACCGAAACGGAACTTGACGAGGTTTCTCAAGGCGCGGACATTTTACAGTATTTGAAAGATTTCTCCGAGCTGACCGATACTGCGAAAAGAGCGATCTTTAAGATCAAAGGCGAGGTTTACAACGGCGACAAGGACGAACCGATTTCGGCTTTTGCGGGATTTCCTGCGTTTGCGCCGCCGTTTCCGCTGATTTCCGGCTTGCGCGAACGCGCTTTGGAAAGAAATAAACGCTATAAGGCGGCGGCTGGTTATACAAAAGCGATCGGCATCGAACTCGGCATCGAGGAAGAAAGCGAATCGATCGCGCCTGCGGAAGTTAAACCGTCGGCGGAATTGTCGGCGGCTTCGAGCGAATATCTGTTTGCGGCGGTCGTCAGCAATCGCGGAAAATCGGACAGTTGGGACGTATTGTTTCAGCGCGACGGCGAAACGAATTGGACGGTCGCCAAGACCGCGACGGGAAAATCGGTCGATGTCACCGTCACGCCTTTGAACCCAGGCAAACCCGAACGCATCAAGGTCAAAATCCGGCTGAAAAAGAATAACCAAAACTACGGGCAGGAATCGGATATTATCGAGATCACGCTCAACCCGTAATTTAATAGAATTAAGGCAGAAACATTTCAAAATGTTTCTGCCTTAAACCTTACAATCAAAGAAACTAAATTAAATTTCTTATCTATGGCAAAAAGATATTCGCGACCCAAACCGGGATTAAAGAATGAAGTTTCCAGTCTGATTTCCAAAACGAACCCAGACAAAACGCCCGAAGACATAAACACAAATTCAACTTTAACTGAGCAAGTTATTAAAAAACCCAGAATCAAAAAAAAGAAAACGCCTTTATTAGATCGCTTCGTTTCGGCAGTTAATTTCTTCAAACTTGAACTGGTAATTGGATTAGCTGCGCTGACGCTGTCGCTCGGACAATATTTTCAAAGCGGAATCTCCGTCCGCATTACTGTGACAAACACTTGGCGCGATGGATACACTTCGGAAATCAGAAACCGTGTTTCAAAATTCCGTTACTTATACAATAAAAAATGGATTCCTTCCTGCAAAAATGACAATAACTGTATAAATCTCGTAAATGCTTCGGTAGAAAAAATAGTTGATCCGCAAAAGTATTATAATGAAAATCTCGAAAACGATGTATATATCAAAGAATTGGTTTCAGACGAATTAGACACTCAGTTATTCAGTGATACCGTTAATGGCGAATCTTTATCTGATGCTAATAAGAAAACCCAAAAAAAACAAGCAATTATTGCCGCGATTCTAAATTACCGAAATTCGATTATCGAAGCATTGAACACTTTTGAAACAGTCAAGGCGGTAATCGATGCAAGACCCCTGTATCGTTGGCACATTCTCTATTCCGATACTTTGGAAGATCGCTATAAAGACACAATTAACGAATCTAAACGCGATTTGGAAATTTTTATAAAAATATACAGACAGGTTTTCAGTCGAAATACACCTGCGTGGAAAGTTTTGACGGAAGAAGAAAGTAAAACTAACGATTACTTTACTTATTTGGTTTACATAATAATGCTGGTTCTGATTCTCTCGGTAGTATATTTAATAAAAGAAAGAAAAATTTTACTCGATAAGATGAAAAAAGAGGCTCAAACCGTCTAGCGATTTTAAGGGGTGAAATTTAATCCTCGGTTTCCATCAAATCGTATGGGATGCGGTCGGAAAAGAGGTTCATACTTGCGGATAAACCTGCCCAGATCAACAGCGAAACGGCGGAAACTGCCCAGCCGATGTTGGCGATGAGCGTTTCGTCGAAAATTACGCCGATGAGGATCGCGGGAAAACCGAGAAGCGCGAGCTTGAGCGTCGTGCGCTTTGAATTTTCGAGCGTTTCGAGCATATTGATGCGGCTGATCTCTAAATCCATATAATCTTCGTCGTCGTTCAAGCGCGTGAAATATTCGGCTTCGCCCTGCGTCCAACGGCGCAAGGCAGGCGTTTCGGCGACGCGGTTGGCGGTCGAAAAATGATGGATGACGTGCGCGATCTTGCCTTCGCGCAAAGAGATTTCGGCTAAACCTCTGGCTGAACGAAAACTCGTTTCGGCGACCGCGACGGCTTTTTGAAAGACGGCTTTTGCCCTGTCCCATTCGCCGACTTGGAAATATCCTTCGCCGAGACGCGAAAGCAGTTCGCTATCGCCGTCGGCGCGTTTTTCGGCAAGACGCATCATCGCCCGCGCTTTTCTTTCGAGCTTCTGATTCTTTTCCGAACCCGCAAAAGAATGCAGACAGCGCGCCGATTCAAACAAAAGCCAGCCGTCCTGCGGATTCAAAAGCAATGCGCGGCGGAACGATTCGAGTGCCTGTAAAAGATAACCCGAAAGGCGCAATTCGTTGGCAAGGCGGCGCAGATAGACGGCTTTTTCGAGCGCGTCGGCGGTCAAACCGAAATTGTCGCGTTTTTGTTTGAAATCGAAATCGCCGACCGAACTTTCCAAAACTTCCGCCGACGGAATATGGTTAAACTCCGCTTTCATCAGCGTTTCCTTCGGTTCGGAAAGATAATCGCGCAGTTCGATCGAACGATTGTCGAGGACGTTTTCGGAAAGCGAAGGCAAAATGCGTTGGATCATCTGCCGGTAATCTTCGCCGCCCGAAGCGATCGCAAATTTCGTTTCTTTGCCCGTGAAAGAAGTGCGGTAACGATAGAAAACATTGCCGCCGCGTTTCAAGGCGCGAAGCGATTGCGTTTCGACCTGTTCGATGTCGGAAAGCTTGAGCGAAAGGCGCGAAGCATTCAAAAAAGACCAGAGATTCGGCAAAATTCCGGTGCGCGAAATGCGTTTGCCGTCAAAACTGATGCGGTCTGTCCAGTAAAAGATCGGCAGAAAGACAAAGCCGAGGCTCATCAAGGTAAACGCCGCCCAATCGTATTCGAGATAAAGAAAAAAGCCCGAAAAAAATGCCGCCAAAAACAGTGCGATAACGTAACTGTTTGGCGACACGCGAATGCTTAT